>NZ_KB899611.1:0-12171 GCF_000378365.1 Megamonas rupellensis DSM 19944
ATGATGATAGCTCATTATGAATTTTCCTTTCGTGTAGGTTTTGTGTGGTAACTTTATTTTACACGAAAATTCATAATGAGTTTTTTATTTTTCTAGGTGTCGCACTTCATTATACAATCCATCTTTTGAAAAATTAAGATATATCATTAATAATTATATAGGAAAATTTAAAATAAACGAAAATGATATATTACAAGATTTTTTGTCTAATATGAAAAAAGAAGATAGGGATTGGACTTTATCATTTTTATATCCTGAAGATACAAGTGAGAAAAATAAAAAAAAGAAGCTGAAAAGGATATTTTGTATAATTGAAAAAGCATACGGTTATTATTTCATGAAAAAGATATATAGTAATAGTAATATTTATAATATAGATTATGAAGATTTTTCAAATATAAGCAACTATTTACATGAGAATAAAGATTTATATAAGGATGATGATATATATAATATATGGAGAAAGTATTTATATGATATTTTTATTCTAATATGGTTAGTTTATAATCTTAAGCTTAAGAAAAGTGATTCTTTTTTTGTAGAAGGTCTAAAATATACACATAGTGGAATATCTTCTAAAAAAAATATTAATAAATTGACTTTGAAAACTATATATAATGAGTTTAATAAAGATATAGAAGAAATAGATAATGCTGTTGTTGAAGTTTTAATTGAAGTATTTATTAGATATGAAGGTTTATTGCAAGAGAATTGTTCTAAAACTAAACTAGAGATTTATGATAAATATTTTGCATTAGTTTCTAAGATAGTTTATAGAGAATTGAATAATTATTTAAAAGATATAAGAAAAATTATAAGAGATGTATCATAATAATAGTCTAAGTCTAATAATAGAATTGTTTTGAATGTTGATAATAAAAAATATATCGCATAGTTTTTTATTGTGGTTATTAAAGAGTTTAGTATGGATAATTCTTTTTATTGATTAAGCATTTTGATAACATTTTGATAACAGACTCCCTAAAACTATAAAAAATGACTAGGAATGAATTAAAAAATAAAATGTGATAAATTCAATAATGATAAGCCTTTATAATGTATTATGTAAATTATTAATAGGTAATAAAATTTTCAATAGAGAACTCAAAATCAAGCGTAGTCCCCTACGTGCCGGTTCGAGTCCGGCCTTCGGCACCACTAGTAAATTCAAGGCTTTATGGGTTTTCCATAAAGCCTTTTTTGTTGTCTAAATTTGAGTATATAAATTTTTTTAGATAATTCTATTGAATAATAAGAGGTTATGGCAGGAAAGATAAAGTCAATTATAAAAAAATTTATATATAGGTTATAATAAAATTTTTAAAGATTTAGAAGTAAAAATTGGTTTGATTTTTCTTTATAAGTAGAAATAAAGAAGCTATAACAAAAAGAGTTAAAACTCAAATTGTTATAGCTTTACGAAGATTTATTCTTTGATATTATGGTAATATATTGCTTTTGATTTTTTATCAATATACCTAGTTGGAATCAGGAAAAAGTATTTCAATAGCTATAATAAATAGTACAAATCCAACTATAAACATTATAAATCACCTCTTATAATAATCATTATTTATAATATAAGGCTAATTAAAATAATTTTACTTCAAATATTATTGTTTTCAATATATGAGATTTTAAAAGTGGTGTTTTGAAAATCGTATCGTTATTAAATTGAAAATAAATTTGAGGGCTTGAATATGGACGCTTCAAAAAGTATCATTAATTTAGTAACGAGGCGATGCGGATACTATTTTTTGCTATTTGGGGTTATTTTTTATGTTAAGTATATATTTATTCTGCCATAACACCAATGAGAATAAGTAAAATAAATAAAATCGCAAAACCAATGAGAGCATATATAATAGTATATTTTAGAATTTGAAGTAATGTATCTAAAAAGGTTTTTTCTGATGGTGATGGATTTACTGTTTGGGGCGTTAAAGCTGTTCCACATTTTAGACAAAATCTATCTTCTGGGGATATTTCTAAACCACAATTAGGGCATTTTAAAGAATTATTTACAATAGAATTAACATTGTTTTTAGTTTTATTTTCATTAAATTTATTATAAAGATAATAGATGATATAACCAATAATTGCTATGATAAATAATGCACAAATAATATCAGCATAAGGTGCTAAAATAGCTTTTAATTCACGTTTAAATAATGATTTTAATACACTTTCCATTGTTTACACCTACAGTATTTATAGTTTATTTTGCTCTATATTGGTGTAGAATTTTTTGCATAATATCTAGTCCGTCTAAAACAGTTGTAGGATTGCCATTTATATCTAAATATGCTAATTCAAAACTATTATCTTTATATAATTTAAATTGAGCAGTTAATTTTGCAGGTCTATTATTCCAATTACATTCGCCTGTAAATTCTACAATACGATCATTTTTATCGGAAACGAAAGATTTCCATTTGCCATTTTTAAAGAATTGGTCAAAAGCTTTGCCTACAGGTGCATTAGGAGCCATATACATTGTTCCATTTTTTACGGATTGTACATATTTATCATCACCACAACCTGCGACTAATACACTCATTAAAGATAATATCATTACTAATATTATTAATCTTGGGGATTTTAACTGTTTATTCATATTAAAACTCCTTTAAAATTTATAATTATTCGCCGAATAAATCATCAAAAAGACTGCCTACGCTATCGGAAATACTGGAATCTTCTTCACCACTATCTGAAGAAATATCAGCATCTGCTGAAGGTTCAATTTGTTCTGTTGCAGTAAGTTCTGAGTTATTATCCAGATTAGAAATATGGTTTGTACCATCATCACTTGTATTAGAAGGAGTTATTTGTTCACTAGCTGTACTTAGTGGGTCAACGACATTGGTAACAAATTCTTCTGGTGTTTGGATATAGTCATTGGCAGAATCTACTGTTTGATTAATTGTATCCGTAGGATCAATTGGTGCATTGAGGTCAGGAAGAGGACTTGTATCAGTATTATGTGGGGCAGCACTAGCTGTAGAAGCGGAATGGAGCATAGAACTAGCTACAGCACCAACAGCGGCAGATGCTGCATATTTACCTACATTTTTTAAGGTGCTATTGTCATTATTTTGATTGGCTTGATTATTTGGGTTAGAAGCAAATTGTTGATTGACATGATTATTAGGATTTTGAGGGAAAAATGGTGCTTGAGGAGAAAAATTATTAACAGATGGCGAAGGATTATTTTGTAGAGGCGCACTTTGTTTTAATATATCCATAGCCTGATACAAATAAGCCATAGCCATATAAAATTTAGCATTTTGATTGCCGAGTAAAGAAGATTTTTGAAAGTGATTGATTGCTTTAATATAATTATGTTGAGGATTGTTTATATCCATGTATTGTTGACCAATGGCAAATTCTTGTGAAGCCATTTGCATATTATTAGGATTTGGCATATTATTAATTTGTTGAGTTTGTTGATTATGCATATAAGGTGGCATAGTATTAGAATTTGAAGTATTATAATTGATATTTGTTGGAGCCATATTTTGTTGTGGGGTAGGAATTTGTGAAAATTTAGCTCCGCAATTAGTGCAAAAAGCATTTTCATTAGGCATTTTAGCTCCACAATGAGTACAGAATTTATACATATAAAAAACTCCTTTTTATAAAATAAATTTAAATGATGGATAAATTTTTTATAAAAATACTTATTATAGAATTATTATGCTACTAAAAAGAGTAAATTCCCATGAACTAAATAGGTTGATTTTTTCATTGGTAGAGAAAATATATAAACGTATTTAATCGTGATATTTGCTAATCTATAATTGTAAATAATGATAATGAATTTATTAAAAGTAATAGTGAAAAAAGAAGGTTTTAAAGTTAGTCTTTAAAGCCTTTTTTTATATTTGGCGATATGATAAAATATAAGCACGAATTTTAAAAATGGAGTGATATAAATGGCAAAAGATAGTTCATTCGACATTGTATCTCAAGTTGATATGCAAGAAATGAGCAATGCTGTTAACCAAACAGAAAAAGAAATTTCTCAGCGTTATGATTTCCGTGGTAGTATTGCAAGCATTGAATTAGAAGATAAAGCAATTAAAATTGCAGCAGAAGATGATTATAAATTAAATGCTATCATTGATATTTTACGTGCACGCATGGCAAAAAGAGGTTTATCTTTACGTTCTTTAGAACTCGGCAAAATCGAAGATGCAGCAAAAGGTTCTGTTCGTCAAATGCTCACTATTAAACAGGGTATTTCTAAAGAAAATGCAAAGAAAATTATCGCTGCGATAAAAGCTACAAAATTAAAAGTTAATACACAAATGCAAGGTGAACAAGTTCGTGTTTCTGGTGCGAAAAAAGATGATTTACAAGCAGTTATACAGACTTTAAAAGCTGGCGATTTTGGTATTGATTTACAATTCATCAATATGAGATAAAAAATTAACCACCGTTTTATGCGGTGGTTTTTTTATTTATTTCTAATAGTGAAATTTTTCATCTTTAAGGATTATGGAGTTTTAATATTTTTAGTAGCATAATAGTTGATAAAGGAGGAATAAAAATGAATATATTGAAAAAATTTTGTTTAATAGGTTTATGTGCATTTTCAGTAATATTTTGTGAAGCGATAATACCTATGCAATCCGCTTATGCTTATCAAGAAAATATTTCTCGTGGGTATGAATTAATTGAAGGAACATGGCAAGGTAGAGATGGCAGTATAATGAGTATAACAGATAGAGATTTTGGCAAAGCTCCATATAGTGTAAGAAGTGTATCTAATGATGGCAATTATACAGTTGTTACTATTAGTGTAAATGGTGGACGTAGTATAAATACTTTAATTTTTGACAATAACAATCCTAATTATATGATGTTAAATAATGTATCTACAGGATATTCAGCAGATTATGTTAGAGTTGGATAAATGAAAGATAAAACCACTATTTTAATATTTAAATAGTGGTTTTGTTTTGAGAATAAAGCAGGACTAATAATATTTATTTAGTACATAATAGTATAAAAAAATATATAAATTGTCCTTTGAGGATAAGGATTTTTTAGAGATATATAGTATAGTAAAAGCAGAAATTATAAATTATAAGGGAGGCATAATCATGAAATTTATGCGTATTTGTTTATTAGTTTGTGGCTTAATGTTAGCCTTTGTCGGAGTAACATATGCAAGTTCATTTTCTGTTTCTGCAGATAAATATGGAAAAGTAGAAGGCAATGGCATAGAATTTAGTTTTCCAGAAAATAATAAAACCATTCAAATTGCATTCTTAACAAAAGATAATGAAAGATATTTAATTGCAGGTAAAGATGGAGAACCTATTTATGCTGCAAAAATACCAAATGTAAAATATGTAAGAGTAAAGCAAGTATATGATACAGAAACAGGAAAATATGCTTATATTATATCGGGAAGTACAAATAGTATGGGTGATTCAGATTTGTCGCTTTTGATGGGTTATGATGAACAAAAAGAGGCATGGCAACTATATGTAAATCCAATAAATTATTATAATCCTTTAGGAAAATATGCTGAAGCAAATATATATGTAGAAAATGGAGAACTTATTTTAGCATATAGAGTGATGTCCCTACATCCAAAAGCACAAGAATATCATTTCTTCTGGGACGAAAATAGCAATTGGTTCGGCTATAAAGATTACGGAATAGTTCAACATTAATTTTTAAATTAATATATTAAGAAAAAGGCTTGATTTAATAGTTAATAAGATTATTAAGTCAAGCCTTTTGTAATGGTTTATTTAATATATATAGGTATTTTTTCATAAATGATTTAATGTTTTATATTAATAAATATTGGTATAATTATAGATGATTTGATAATATTTTGTAGGTGATTATAATGTCAGAAATAAAGTTATTTAGTATAAAGAATGATGTAAAACAATTAATACCATCAGAAGTTTTATTAGAAAAAGAGTTGCAAAATTTAATAGAAGATAATATGGAAAAATTCTTTGGTGTTCGATTTTTAAAAAGCGAATATGTTATAACTAATGGAAAAATGGATAGCATAGGAATTGATGAAAATAATTGTCCTGTAATTGTAGAGTATAAGCGTAGTAGTAATGAAAATATTATAAATCAAGGATTGTTTTATTTAGATTGGCTTTTAGACCATAAAGATGCTTTTCATATGTTAGTTGCCGAAAAATATGGTTATGAATATGTGAAAAATATTGATTGGTCTGCACCATGTGTTATTTGTATTGCGAGTAATTTTACGCGATATGATATACATGCTATTAATCAAATGCAAAAAAATATAAAATTAGTAAAGTATAAGAAATATAGTAATGATTTGATTTTATTTGAGCATTTAAATTCACCAAAAGTAGAAAATATTGTTCATCAAAAAGATTTGATTAGTAGGAAAAATAATAATTATAAAACTCATGTAGAAAAATTAAAAACTGTTCCAGAAAAAATAAATATATTATATGATTCTATTTGTAATTATATAGAATCTCTAGGTGATGATATAGAGTCTAACCAATTAAAATATTATTTAGCATATAAAAAAGTTCAAAATATGGCATGTATTGAACTTTATAATAAATATGTTGCCATTTATTTAAAATTAAATCCTGATAAGATTAAATTAGAAGAAGGATTTACTAGGGATATGAGAAATATAGGGCATTATGGAACTGGCGATTTAGAAATAATTATTAAAGATGAACAAAGTTTTGAAAAGGCTAAAAGTTTAATAGAAAAAGCATATAATGAAATGTAAAAGCAGGTAAATAATACCTGCTTTTTTTATTTGATGATTGTTATGCGATTTTGACCATATGGATTGGCATATTCATTGTCGATAGTGGCATTAAGATAATTTTGAATGTATTCGATAATTACATCTGTTTCGGATAGTTCTTCATTTTGAAGTATAGGGCTGTCTTTGAACATTGTCATACCATTGCCAGCGAATTTCAAGATATAAGAAGTTCCACCAATGGTATATTTTTTATTTAAATCTAAATCTTTACCATTTATTTTTACGTTTTGAACACGATAAGCACCATCTACTTTTATGAAATTACCTTTTTCATCAGTTATTACAGATGATGGGATTTTGCTATTAATCGTATAAGTAGCACCAGAGATTTGCATAAATCCACCAAATTCTTCAGGGTAACGGCTAGCACCCATTTCTAAAGCGTCTAAGAGCTGTTGTCCTGTAATTTCTAGGACTACACACATATTACCGAATGGAAACGTTGTCAAAATATCATTATAGGAAAAATCGCCCATAGGTAATTCATTGCGGATTGCTCCACCATTGCAGATTGCTACATCAGTATTTAAAACGACTCTATAAGCATCAGTTACAAAATCACCGAGATTTGTTTCGCCATTTCTGACTAAGCGGATATTAGTATTAGGATCGTTAGTGGTGAGTTTTACTGTATTTGTTCCGATTGTTTGATTGAGCAAAGGTGCATATTTATTCTTTTCTTCATTGATTAAATCGGTAGTTTTGGGATTAGTTTTTGTTAAATCATTGATTAATTCAGTAGAGATTTCACCTTGTGGTGTGATGGTTAATTTACCAATATTTTGAAGTTTAGTGCCTGTTTGAGTAATGAGAACATTTTTTCCTTGTTTATTTTTAGCTATAAAACTAGCAATGACTTCATGAGAATGACCATCAATGATAGCGTCAATACCTTGTGTATTTTGAGCTACAGCAAGGCTACTCCAGCGAGGTGTGATACCATTCATGCCTAGATGAGCTACTAAAAAGACATAATCTACGCCTAGTTTTTGCACTGTATCTACAGTATTTTGGATATTAGTGTATAATTTTTTGCCAGTAGCGTCTTCATTAAAGGAATAAATAAAATTTCCCTTATCGTCTTGAAAATAAGCAGGTGTAGAAGAATTGAGTGTTTCAGGCGTTGTAACACCTATTAAAGCTATTTTTTTATCATCGAATTGGAAAATTTTGTAAGCTGGCAATAAATTTTTTCCTGTAATTGTATTTACTAAATTAGAACTATAATAACCGCAAGATAATTTGTCGTTTAAAGTGAGAAATCTATCCATACCATAATCAAATTCATGATTGCCAGGAATAGCAAAATCATAACCTATTTCATTCATGATGTTGATGATAGCTTCGCCAGTGGATAATTTGCCGATAGGAGCCCCTTGAATGGCATCACCTGCGTCGACTAAAGTAATATATGGTGTATCTTGTTGTAAATCTTCTTTGTATTGAGCTAATTTAGTATATCCTAGATTATCTTCGATACCACAGTGAACGTCATTGGTATATAAGATGATGATATCTTTTTGTATAGCCCATGCAGAATTTGGTATAAAAATAAAACAAAAAGTAAGTAAAGCAAGAAATAATTGACGAATTTTTAATTGATAAATTGGCATAATAGAACCTCCTTTGAATAAAAATATGTATATAGATATTATATATTAGAATGATATTTTTAGGATAGTTGGGTTTAATTTGCTAAATTAATTTATTATTGTATAATGTATGCAGAAATTAATATTAGTTGGAAATCTTTTTAGAAAGGTGGATAGTTATGATTTTTTTATGGACTTTTTTTGAGATTGCAGGAACAATTGCTTTTGCTATTTCAGGTGCTTTAGTAGGAATATCAAGACGTATGGATATTTTCGGTATATTGGTATTGGCTTTAAGCACAGCTATTGGTGGCGGTATTATTCGTGATGTTTTGGTGGGAAACATTCCTCCAAATTCTTTTAAGACTTCGTTATATATAGTGCTTACAACAGTCATTACTTTTATTATCTTTTTTATTTATCGCAACCAAATTTTACGATATATGTCAAGAAGAAAACTTCGTAAAATATATTTATTAGCAGATACTTTAGGGTTAGCTTCATTTACAGTTACAGGGACTACAATAGGTTTTAATGCTTATCCTGAATATCCATTATTTGCGATTACATTAGGATTGATAACAGCTGTAGGTGGCGGTATTATTCGTGATGTATTAGCGCAAAGAATACCTTCAGTATTACAAGAAGAAATATATGCATTGCCATCTATAATTGGAGGAATAGTATTTTATCTTATAGCGATTATAGGTGATGATTATTGGTATTTGGCATCACCTATATCTTTTTTTGTAGTATTTTTCTTGCGTATGATAGGTATTTACTATCATTTGAGTTTGCCAAAAGTGCGTTAATAATTAAAAAAATAGGAGTAAAGGAAGAATATGACTTTACAACAATTAAAATACATTATAGAAATTGTAAATTGTGGTTCAATGAATTTAGCAGCTCAAAAATTATTTGTTTCTCAACCTAGTTTATCGAATGCAGTTAAAGAATTAGAGAAAGAGTTGGGTATTGAGATTTTCATTCGCACTAATAAAGGTGTAACTTTATCGTCTAGTGGACAGGAATTTTTAGGTTATGCAAGACAGATTATTGAGCAAACTGAATTATTAGAACAGCGTTATCATAAAGATAAGCCAGCACGGAGATTATTAGCTGTATCTACGCAACATTATGCTTTTTCTGTGAATGCTTTTGTAAATTTAATTAAAGAATATGCTCAAGATGAATATGATTTTACGTTGAGAGAAACGAAAACACATGAAATCATTGATGATGTAAAAAACATGCGTAGTGAGATTGGTGTATTGTACTTAAGTAAATTTAATGAACAAGTAATACGAAAAATCTTGCAAGAAAATGATTTATGTTTTAAAGAATTATTTACGGCTAATCCACATGTATTTTTATCAGCTAAACACCCATTAGCAGGTAAGAAGATTGTTACTTTTGATGATTTAGAACCATATCCTTGTCTTTCTTTTGAGCAGGGAATTTATAATTCTTTTTATTTTGCCGAAGAGATACATTCAACAATATCTCATCGCAAAAATATTTATGTCAGCGATAGAGCGACTTTATTTAACTTAGCTATAGGCTTAAATGGTTACACTATATCTACAGGTGTATTGAGTGAAGATTTAAATGGCACAAATATAATTGCCATTCCACTTGATAGTGATGAAAAAATCTGTGTGGGTTATATTTATAATAAATATAATCATTTAAGTAAATTGGCTCAAAGCTATATAAAAAAATTAGAACATTATATAGCTTTAAGTGCAAAGTTGTAAGACTTTTATTAAACTGCAATAAAAATATTGTAAAATTTATTTAAGAAAATACTTGACTTTAGAAGTCATTTACTTTAAAATATCTTCGTATGACGTTCGATGACGGCTTCCACTAGCCCCGGAACCGTGCAAAGGACATCTATTGAGAAAAAAGATTCAATATTAAATAGTTGAAAATTGTACAGGGAGGGATATACAAGTGAAAACAACATTCATGGCAAACGCTGCTAACGTTGAACGTAAATGGTACGTAGTTGATGCAGAAGGCCAGACAGTAGGTAGATTAGCTGCTGAAGTTGCAAAAGTACTTCGCGGTAAACATAAACCAACATTCACACCACATGTTGACACTGGTGATTTTGTCATCGTAGTTAATGCTGATAAAGTGGTATTCAGCGGTAAAAAATTAACTGATAAAACTTATTTCCGTCATTCTGGATATCCAGGAGGCACAACTTTTACAACTCCTCAGAAAATGCTCGCAACACAGCCTGAGAAAGTTGTAGAAATGGCTGTTCGTGGTATGCTTCCTAAAAATAAATTAGGTGCACAGATGTACAGAAAACTTAATGTTTATGCTGGCCCAGAACATCCACATGCTGCTCAGAAACCAGAAGTTTTGGAATTAAATATTAGATAATACTTGGAAGGAGGAACAATATAATGGCAGTATCCTACTACGGCACAGGCCGCAGAAAGACTTCAGTTGCTAGAGTTCGTCTGGTTCCAGGTGAAGGCAACGTTGTAATCAATGGCCGTCATATTGATGAATATTTCGGCATTAAAACTTTAGATTTAATCGTTAAACAGCCTCTTAACTTAACTGAAACAGCTGATAAATATGATGTTATCGCTAACGTTCAGGGTGGTGGCCCTTCCGGTCAGGCTGGTGCTATTCGTCACGGTATTTCCCGTGCTTTATTAGAACTCGATGCTGAACTTCGTCCTGCTCTTAAAAAAGCTGGATTCTTAACACGTGACCCACGTGAAAAAGAACGTCGTAAATACGGTCTCAAAAAAGCTCGTAAAGCATCTCAGTTCTCCAAACGTTAATCACATACGATTATCAAAGAGAATACAAAGCTCACAATCTTTCTGGTTGTGGGCTTTTTCTTTTATTTTTTATATGTTAAGATATAAATGCTAATTTTGCAGTTTAATATAATATAAAGGGGGTGTAATTGATGGAACAAAATAAGGATAGACTTAGTATTGATGTTGCCAAGCTTTATTATAAATCAGATTATAGCCAACAACAGATAGCCAATAAATTAAATCTATCAAGACCTACAGTATCAAGATTGTTGCAATATGCAAAAGAAAAAGGTTTTGTACAGATAAATATAGCTGACCCTATAGAAGATAATAGCTCCTTAGAAGAAGCTTTATGTGAGAAATATAATTTAGATGTGGTAAAGATTGCTTATGCGCCTTTAAATACGACAAATGAGATTAAAAAATCCATAAGCATAAAAGCAGCTGATTATTTACATGAGATAGCCAAAGATGGCGATATTATTGGTGTATGTTGGGGAACTACTATCTATAATATGGCTTTAAATTTAAAACATAAAGCGTTAAAAGGCGTGCAGATTGTACAATTAAAAGGTGGAATAAGTCATTCACAAAGCAATACATATGCTTACGAAGTAGTAGAATTATTCTCAGAAGCGTTTTCTACAGTAGGACGATATTTACCACTTCCAGTAATGTTTGATACGGTACAGATAAAAGAATTAATTGAAAAAGATAAACATATTAAAAAGATTTTAGATTTAGGACGACAGGCTAATATTGCTGTCTTTACAGTAGGTACTGTAAAAAATGACGCTTTATTATTTAGATTGGGTTTTTTTGATAAAAAAGATAGAGATATTATACAAAATAGAGCAGTAGGCGATATCTGTTCAAGATTTTTTGATGCTCAAGGAAATATTTGTGATAAAGAATTAGATGAACGTACAGTAGGAATAAAATTAGAAGAATTAAAGGCTAAAGAAAAACGTATATTAGT
>NZ_KB899612.1:0-12082 GCF_000378365.1 Megamonas rupellensis DSM 19944
ATAAAGCGAGAGAAATTGGCTCAATAGTGCAAAAGATAGATAGATACTATCCAAGTTCGCAAATTTGCCATGTTTGTGGTACAAAAAATCCTGAAACTAAAAATTTGGCAGTTCGTGAGTGGATTTGCGCAAAGTGCAAAACCAGCCACGATAGAGATAGAAATGCTGCTATAAATATATGGAAGGTTGGGGCATCAACCTTCTTTGGAGAGATATAGTAAGACCTGCTATTTTAGTAGGCAAGTATCGTTTGTATCCAAGAATCCCCTGCCTTTAGGCATGGGGAGTATGTCAAAGATAAGTTCATATCCAAAACTCCTTTATGTAAAATTTATTTTCTAAGAAATATGAATGATAAATAAAAAAGGCTCTTAGAAAAAATACTTGTATATTATATAAAATATTTTTTTTGGTTTACAATATTTTTAGCTAATGAATAAAAAATACATTAAAGTACAAAATAAAAAGACAAGCCAAATGACTTGTCTTTTTAGAAGAGATTTTTTATTTTAAATTATCAATAGCAGATTGTTCAATAGCAAGACCGTTGCGATATCTAGTCATGAATGTTTCAAAACCTTCGATACCTTCTTTTGTTGGAGCAATAGTTTCGGCAACGCTATTTTTGAATACTTTAGTGCTTAAATATTCATCAAGAGATAAGTTTTCTTTATTATTCATATAATCAGCTAAGAGTGCAATACCCCATGCACCGCCTTCGCCTGCTGTTTCCATAACTGTTACAGGAGCGCCGATAGCATTAGCCATGATTGTTTGACCTACACCTTTAGTTTTAAATAAGCCACCATGACCTAAAATTTGTTCGATAGTAACATTTTCTTCTTTTGTTAAAATATCTAAACCAGTTTTCATAGCGCCAAGAGCTGTAGAAAGATGTACGCGAATGAAGTTTGCTAAATTGAATTTGCTGTCGGATTTACGAACAAATAATGGACGACCTTCAGTAAAGCCTGTGATATGTTCACCAGAATGATAGCAATAAGCAAGTAAGCCACCGCAGTCAGCATCGCCTTCTAAAGCTTTATTATATAATGTGGAGAATAATTCGTTAGCATCTACTTTTATGCCAAAGCTAGTGAGGCATTCATGGAAGAGGCTAATCCAGCTATTTAAATCTGTTGTGCAGTTATTGGAATGAGCCATAGCTACTAAATCACCAGCAGGAGTAGTAACCATATCAAGTTCTTCATAAACTTTGGATAAATCACGTTCAAGAACAATCATAGCGAATACAGAAGTACCAGCAGATACATTACCTGTACGTTTTGTAACTGTATTTGTAGCTACCATACCAGTACCAGCATCACCTTCTGGTGGGCACATAGGAGTACCAGCTTGGAGTGTTCCTGTTGGGTCGAGAAGTTTTGCACCTTCAGCAGTTAAATAACCTGCATTTTCACCAGCAACTAAAACTTTTGGTAGAATTTCACGGATAGACCATGGATAATTTTTATCAGCGATATGTGCATCGAAATCAGCAAGCATTTTTTCATTGTAATCTTTAGTGTTGATATCGATTGGGAACATACCAGAAGCATCACCGATACCGAGTACTTTTTCACCAGATAATTTCCAATGAACAAAACCAGCTAATGTAGTGAAGAATTTGATTTTATTTACATGTTCTTCATTGTTTAAAATTGCCTGATAAAGGTGAGCAATGCTAAATCTTTGAGGAACATTGTAATTGAATAATTTAATTAATTCATGAGAAGCTTGACCTGTGATATTGTTTCTCCAAGTGCGGAATGGTACAAGTAAAGTATCTTTTTCGTCAAAAGCAAGATAGCCATGCATCATTGCACTGAAACCAAGACCAGCTAATTTAGTGATAGTAACGCCGTATTTTGCTTTTACTTCTTCAACTAAATTTTTGTAGCAACCTTGAAGACCAGCCCAGATTTCTTCTTCGCTATAAGTCCAAATACCATCGATAAGACTGTTTTCCCAGTCATAAGCACCAACAGCAATTGGTTCATGGTCAGTATTAATTAATACTGCTTTAATACGAGTGGAACCGAATTCAATACCAAGAGTAGTTAAACCCTGTTCAATATTAGATTTAATCATTTCATTTGTTTGCATATTATAGAACCTCCGCACATATATTAATATTTATTAAGATTTTTACAAAGTTGTATGATAAATATTTGATTTATCTATATTATATAGTATATTATAAATTATTTCAATTTTTTTAATAATTTATAACGACTTTCATAACAAAATCTATTATATATCAATATTCTAAGAAATAAAAGGGATTTTGTTAAATTTTAATAAATAAATTTTTTACTCAAAGAAGATTTTCACTATATGTACATGTTTATTTTATCCTATAAGTTGTATGATAATATATTGTTTTAATAGTTTTATAAGAAAATTAGTATTATAAATTATTGTGATAAAATATTTGTAAAAAATAATAATTATTTGTTAGTTTTTGTGATGAAGTCACTGAACTATGATTGAAAATCATTTATAATAAAACCATCAAGTGAGATAACTTATAGAATTATTCAGTTTGGAGGCAAAAATAATGTTAGTACATGCAGATGCAAATGCTTTTAATAAATTATTAGAAAATAAAGGGACTTTTGTAGTAGATTTCTTCGCTACATGGTGTGGCCCTTGTAAAATGTTGGGTGCTGTACTTGAAAAAGTAGCTCCAGAATATGATTTTGATATTTTAAAAATAGATATTGATGAAAATGTAAAACTTGCTGAAGAATATGAAGTAATGGTAGTACCTACTTTATTATTCGTAAAAGATGGCGAAATTATTCATCGTGAATCTGGCTTCTTCTCTAAAGATAAATTTAAATCTTTAATAGATGCTTATTTAAAATAAAAACCTCAAAATACCAAAACCCCTTTTTATAATCCTGTACAAGATAAAAGCTGTAGTTTTTAAACTACAGCTTTTGTTTTTTTATTTATGTCTTAGTTTTTGTAATTCAAGTCCTTCTTTTCCTGTTATTTCTTCAATGCTTAATTCTAAAATGCAAGTGCGTCTAATGTAGGTTTTTATTTCTTCTAGTCCTTCTGTAAAATAATCAGCAGAAAATTTACGAATAAATTCTTCTAGGATTATTTGTTTATCATTTTCAGCTGTGATTTCTTTAATAGTGCCAAAAACTATGACACTAGAATAAGCGGTAGTGAATTTTTCCGGAATGACAGTATCTTGATTTATAACACAAAAAGAAGCTTTATTATTTTGATGGACAATATCTAATTTGCGACCTACATTGGCACAGTGAAAATAGATTTTGTCATTGAGATATACATAGTTTAAAGGAACGGTATAAGGAAAAGATTTTTCATCGCAAAGTGCTAAAATACCATGAGTTTTTTGTTTTAGAATAGCTATGTTTTCTGATGAAGGTAAAGCTTGTTTAAATCTACGCATAACAAATCTCCTTTAAGATAATAAATTAATATACATTAGTGCCATCAAAATGAGGTACAAATTTAGTTGTAGCTGTTTTGCCTTGTTGGATATAGCAATTTTTAAAGCCTAAATCAAGTGCATAATCTACAACTTTATCATATTCAAAAGTCGTCAATTTGCGTTTTAATTTAGGGTGAGTAAGCGCTTTATACATAGGTGTATATTGATTCATAAGGCTAAGATAAACATCATCATGATATTTTTCCCAGATATATTTTACGATTTCCATACTTTCTTTATAATACCATGGCAAGATTAAATGGCGAATGATGATGCCTTTTTGCATGATATTATCTTTAAATTGTGGTTTACCTACAAGTTCAAACATTTTATCAATGGCTTCTTTGACTACTTGAGGATAATCAGGAGCATGGGAAAATTCTTTGGCTGTATCTGGTGAGTAGTATTTAAAATCGGGTAAAAATACATCAATATAGTCTTTGAGCATTTCTAAGACTTCAACTCGTTCATAGCCACTTGTATTATAGACTACAGGAATAGATAGACCTTGTTTTTTGGCTAATTTTAGAGCTTCAATTATTTGTAAAACGTAGTGAGTTGGTGTTACTAATTCTAAACAGTGGGCATTACGAGCTTGTTGTTCTAAAAAAATTTGAGCTAAACGCTCAATAGTTACAGGAAATCCTTTACCTTCGGTACTGATTTCGTGATTTTGGCAGAAGATACATCTCATATTACAATGAGAGAAAAAAACCGTGCCTGCTCCATTTGTTCCGGATAGGCACGGTTCTTCCCATTGATGTAAGGATACGAGAGCAATTTCCACTTTATCACTAGCATGACAGACACCATAATTTTTAATGCGGTCAACATGACATAAACGAGGGCAAAGTGTACAATTTTGCATATCCATAAAAAACACCTTTTACTTAATGATTTGCTAATTTAAAAATAGCATAGACGTCTTGATAATTTAATGGTGAAAAATTGCCAATGGTTTTTGTATTATTATCTGTACACATTGAAGTGAGATAAGTTAATTCTTCATCAGTTAATGTTTTTCCCACTAATTGGCTGATATTTATAGGTAAGTTTAAACTAGTGAAGAAGTCTTCAAAATGTTTGATAGTTTCAAGGGCAATAGTTTCATCAGTTTTATTTAATGTATCAATATTAAATAAAATTTTTCCTAGATGACAAAAACGCTGAACATCTTTTTGATAGATATATCTAGCCCATGATGACCAGATAGCAGTCAATGAGGCTCCATGCGTAGCGTTATATTTAGCACTTAATTCATGACCAAATTTATGTACACTAAAATCTTTAGTGCGACCAAGACCTGTTATATCATTGTGGGACAAAGAACCAGCATACATAATTTCACTATGAGCAATATAATTTGTAGGCTCATTTATCATGATTGGAGCTTGCGCGATGACATCTTTTAATAGACCTTCAGCGATATAATCTGTGAGATAATTATTTTGTTCTTTGGCAAAATAACGTTCTAATGTATGCATTAAAATATCGGCAATACCACAGGCTTTTTGATAATTTGGGGCACTGTAAGTTAATTGAGGGTTCATAATAGCAAAACATGGACGATTAAATGGCGTACTAAGACCACGTTTTTGACCTGTTTGTTCGTTAGTTAAAACAGCAGAATCACTTGTTTCACTACCGGCAGCAGCTAAAGTAATAATGCTACCCATAGGAGTAGTATTAGTCAAGGTTATTTTTTTTGTCCAGATATCCCAAATATCATTTTGTGGATATTTCAGACCATGTGCGATGGCTTTAGCTGTATCGATGACAGAACCGCCACCGATAGCTAAGACAAAATCAATATTGGCTTGATATGCTTTTTTTACAGCGTCATTTACAAAGCAAACAACAGGATTTGGTTGAACGCCACCTAAGGTCATATAAGATAAATTATCATTGGATAATTGTTGACAAATTTTATCAAGCAGTCCAGAACGTTTTACTGAGCCACCGCCATATACTATTAATACATTATGACCATTGTATTTTTTGATTAATGAAGCAGTGGATAATTCACTATCTTTGCCAAAAATAATTTCTGTAGGACAGTAAAATTTAAATTTTTCCATAATAAAACCTCAACAAAATTAATTTTGAAGAATATCAGAAACAACTATATCAGATAATGAAGAAACGATTTTATCAGCACGAGATAAATCTTGTGGGCCAGAATTTGGATTATCATATGCGATACAATAAGCTCCAGCATCTTTAGCCGCCATAATACCAGCAGTAGCATCTTCAATTACTACGCAATCAGCTGGCGCAAAGCCTAAAGCTTTAGCTGTTAACTGATAAATTGCAGGGTTTGGCTTGCTAGCAGGAAGTTCTGCACCACTTAAAATATATTCAAAACAATCCATTAAGCCGAATTTTGTTAAAACAGCATTGATAACTTTTCTATCAGCAGAAGAAGCCAAAGCTACAGGAATACCTTCGCTGTGTAATTGATAAAGTAAATCTAAAACGCCATCAATCGGATAGATGGAATTACTTTCTTGAATATATTCTAAATAAATGCGATGTTTATAATCGACCATTTCTTGAATAGAAACGGGAGTTGTAGCAAATTTGGCAAAATCTGTAAAAAATGCTTTGGCAGAACGACCAACATAGGCTACACAATCTTCCATACTACAAGGGATACCAAAATGTGTTAAAGTGCGTATTTTCATATCAGCATGAATGGATTCACTATCGATTATGACTCCGTCCATATCAAAAATAACTGCTTTCAATTAGGTGCTCCTCCATTTTATATATTAATATTGTAAGTAATTTTACACTTACAATAACTTAGCATATCATTCAAAATCTAAAACTGCAAGGATATTTAAGTATATTTATGATTATTCATGGTTAAATTTATCAATTATGAAATTTTGAAAACGATGGGCAGCAAGGGAAAGAGGTTTATTAGCATACCATGCAAGACCGATATCACGAGTGCATTTTGGATTATCTACAGAAATGAATTTTATATCGAGATGTTCCATTCCAGGAATTTTAGGCACGAGTGAAACACCTAAATTAGCTGCTACTAAACTAGCTACAGTAACAATTTCATCACCTTCAAAACGTATTTTAGGGCGAATAGAAGCTACTTCAAAGATATGCTCAGTTTTAGTGCGTAAACCATACATTGGTTTTAAAGTAATAAATGGTTCGCTAGCAACTTCTGTGATATTTATAGAACTGCGATGAGCAAGTGGGTGAGTTGAAGGAACGATGATAAATAATTCTTCTGTCAATAATGGAACCCAAGCGATATCTTCAGAATTTATCGGAGAACTGCAAAGGCATAAATCGGACTCTCCTTTGAATAATTGTTTTGATAATAAGAAAGAATGATTTTGACTAAGGCGAAATTGTATTTTAGGATAGATTTTACGAAACTCTTTTAATAATTCTGGCACAAGATATACACCTAAAGAGTGCATAAAAGATAAATTTACAACTCCGCTATCTGGTTCAGCCATATTAGTTATATCTTGGCGGGCAGTTTCTAATTCTTGTAAGATACGTTCAGCATAAGTTAAAAATGTTTGACCATATTGAGTTAAATTTACTTTACGGCTATCTCTGATGAAAAGAGGTATATTTAAATCTTTTTCTAAGCGACTGATTGAACGACTAAGTGCTGGCTGAGACACATTCAGAGATTTTGCTGCTTTAGTAAAGTTTTTTATATGGGCTAGAGCAACAAAATATTCTAGTTGATTTAATTCCATAAAAAAGCCTCCAAATCCAAACTAATGGTAGTATTTCTAATGTGAATACTTTATATTTGATTATATTATAAGCTAGATTTGATATTTTGTATAATTATATGAAGCAAATATTGACAATAAATTTAAAATATTTTATCATAAAAGAAAATTAATGCTGATATAGCTCAGTTGGTAGAGCAATGTATTCGTAATACATGGGTCGCAGGTTCAAATCCTGTTATCAGCTCCATTTTGACAGATAATATAATTAAAACTATAATAAAAAGCTACTTTATAATAATTATTATGATGAGTAGCTTTTTTTATTTAAATACTTGCAGTTGAATTTTTTCTGTGGTATTATGTGGTTCGTAACAAACAATAGTGAACAGTATCAATATATATTAATAATTTGAACTGTATCTTAGTTGTTTAATTTTAAATAAAATAATTTAATAAGGTAAAATTTAAAAAGAAAAAAGACGCTTGGATCACTATGACCGAGACGAACTTGCAGAATTTTAAATATAAAATATAGTTGATGGATTTTTTGTTATGAAATCAAATCAATTATATTTAATCAATAGGGAAAGTGCATTTCGTGTCGAGATGTACTTTTTTTGTGCTTTTATGTAAGTTCATTATAGTCTCTTTTTGTTTGTTATAAGAACATTAAAGGAGAAGAAAAAAATGATTTTATGTCAAGATGTGGCTAAATTACGTGAATTAGTCGCTAATTTTAAGCAGGAAAACAAATCTATTGGTTTGGTACCAACTATGGGAGCATTGCATGAAGGACATGCTTCACTTATTAATGCTTCAGCAAAAGAAAATGATATTACAATCGTCAGTGTGTTTGTAAATCCTACTCAGTTTGGACCAAATGAAGATTATGAAGCTTATCCTCGTACTTTGGAAAATGACTGCATAGTGGCACAAAATGCAGGAGCAGATGTAGTATTTGCACCAAAAAATAAAGATTTATATCCTAATGAAGATATGACATGGGTAGAAGTTACAGGTGATATCACAAAAGTTTTATGTGGTAGAACAAGACCTATTCATTTCCGTGGAGTTACTACAGTAGTTAGTAAATTATTCAATTTATCTCGAGCAGATAGAGCATATTTTGGCTTAAAAGATGCTCAGCAAACAGAAGTTTTACGCCGTATGGTGGATGATTTATTTTTCAATGTAGAACTTCGCATTATGCCTATCGTTCGTGAAGCTGATGGACTTGCTAAAAGTTCAAGAAATACTTATTTATCTCCAGAAGAAAGAAAATCTGCGTTGATTTTATCTAAGAGTTTAAAATTAGCAAAAGAAGCATTTACTAATGGTCAAAGAGATGTAGAAGCTATATTAAATTTAGTAAAAGATACTATACAGTCTGAAAAAACAAGTCAAATTGATTATGTAGAAATGTATAAATTGCCAGGATTAAAACCAGTAGGAAATAAAATTGAAGGCAGAGTATTATTAGCTTTAGCTGTAAAATTTGGTACAACTCGTTTAATAGATAATGTCATTTTGGAGGATAAATAATAATGTTATATAATATGTTTCATGGAAAAATTCATCGTGCTACAGTAACTCAAGCAAATTTAGAATATATGGGAAGCATCACTATTGATGAAGAATTATTAGAGCTTGCAGGTATTTTACCAGGAGAAAGAGTACAAGTAGTAAATAATAATAATGGTGCTAGATTAGAAACTTATACAATTGCAGGTAAACGTGGTAGCGGTGTGATTTGTTTAAATGGAGCAGCAGCACGTAAAGCACAAGTTGGTGATACAGTTATTATTATTGCTTATGCTATGATGACAAAAGAAGAAGCTCAAAATTTAGTACCTGATGTAGTCATGGTTGATGAACATAATCGACCAGTAAGAGTACGCGGTACAGAGCTTGAAGGCGAAATTGGTTAATATATAATATTATTTTAAATAGAAAATAGAATTTTATAAAATAAGTAAAAATAGGTTGAGCATGGATTTATGAAAATAAAGTCTAAAGTGCTTAACCTATTTTTTTTTAGTTTATTGCTATATAATAAAATTTAGCAATTTATGATGGAGATGATTTTGGTGAAATTAATAACTTTAGCAGGGCCACCATCTGTGGGCAAGACTTCTGTAATTTTGCGATTAATAGAAGTATTACATAAAGAAAAGCAAAAAGCAGGCGTTATTAAATTTGATTGCTTGACGACTTTTGATAAAGAACCATATGAAAAAGCGAATATACCGATACAGATTGGTTTATCAGGAAAATTTTGTCCAGACCATTTTTTTATCAGCAATATTGAAGAAGCTGTAGCTTGGGGAAAAAGTCAAAATTTAGATTATTTGATTACCGAAAGTGCAGGTCTTTGCAATCGCTGTTCGCCATATATTCAAGATGTATTGGCCATTGGTGTAATAGATTGCTTATCAGGGATTAATACACCGAGAAAAATTGGGCCAATGGTGAAATTTGCAGATGTAATAGTCATCACTAAAGGAGATATTATTTCTCAAGCTGAACGCGAAGTATTTATGTATAATGTCTATCAAGCAAATCCTAAGGCACAAGTTATTTTTATCAATGGCATAACTGGTCAAGGTGCATTTATGTTGAAAAAATATATAAATAAAATTGAAGATATAGATACATTAGAAGGAAAAAAATTGCGTTTTACTTCGCCAGCTGCTGTATGTTCATATTGTACAGATGAAATGCGTATTGGTGAAAAATATCAATTGGGCATGACTAAGAAAATGGAATTTAATTGATTAGGTGGAAATTATGGATTTTAAAGAATTTGTAGAAACTCATACAATTGGAGAAATAAAAAAAGCGTATCCTCAAATCAAAGATTATTTGGATAATACAGGTCTATGGAATTTGCCGGATAATTTGACTTTTGCTAAGGCTTTTGAAGATATAGATGAAGAAGATTTATGGCAAGTAGGTATTCGTGATGGCAATATTGCTGATGAACTAAAAAAATATCTTTCAGCTATGCAGAATTTAGAAAATAAAGATGAGGTAAAAGTACATAAATTAACCATCAATGGTGGCAAAAATAAATTAGGCGAAGCTGAAAATATCCAAGTAGAGATTTTTGCAGGGCAAGTAATAAGTATTGTAGGGCCAACAGGTTCTGGGAAAAGTAGATTACTTGCAGATATTGAATGTTTAGCACAAGAAGATACACCGACAAAACGACAGATTTTAATTGATGATGAAATTTTAGATGATGAAGCTAGATTTAATTTAGAAGGAAAATTAGTAGCTCAATTATCACAAAATATGAATTTTATCATGGATATTACTGTAGAAGATTTTTTAACTATGCATGCTAAAGTTCGTTTAGGCAAAGAAATAGAAAATGAAAAGGCTATAATCGCTAAATGTTTTTCTATGGCAAATGAATTAGCTGGCGAAAAATTTACTTTAGATACAAAGGTAACTCAATTATCCGGTGGTCAATCGAGAGCTTTGATGATAGCAGATGTGGCATGTATAAGTAGTTCACCGATTGTATTGATTGATGAAATTGAAAATGCAGGGATAGATAGACAAAAAGCTATAAAATGCTTAGCAAAAAGTGAAAAAATCGTCATTATGTCTACACATGACCCATTATTGGCTTTAAATGCCGATAAACGCATCGTGATAAAAAATGGTGGAATTAGTAAAATTATAGAAACTACAGCAAAAGAAAAAGCTTGTATTGAAAAAATTCGCCAATTAGATGAAACTTTATTAAATATTAGAAGCAGATTGCGTTTAGGTGATTTAATAGAAAATATAAATTAATAATTGAAATATATAATAAGTATAATGAAAATAAAAGAGGTTAGTATTTTGAGATTTTTTATAAGTTCGATTGTTATTTGTTTAGGGATTATTTTTAGTAATATATTAAATGTAGAGGCTAGAATACCTTATACATATTTAAATATAGGAGGACTTACTCCTGATCAACAGATAGATTCTTGTTTTTATGTATATGGTAGACCAACAGCAAATTTGGCAGTGCGAAATTGTAATGGTTTTAATATAAATGAAGTAACTTATAATAGTGAATTGATGGTTTATTATATAAATGGCGGATATAATGAAAATGGCAGAATTAGAGCGATAATCTGCAATGAAGATAATATCACTACTAATTTGGGGATAAGAGTGGGCATGAACAAAAATGATGTATTATATGCTTATGGTGATCCTGATAGAAATTATAGAGAAACACAAGGGACTACTTGGTGTTATTTAGCCGACAGTGAAGATCATCCGAATATGCCACTATATTTTTTCTTTGATAATAGAGATGTTATCAAAACTATTGTTGTTGGTGATATAGGATATTATTATTGATGATTTTGGTGAGATTGATTAGTTAATTTAGCTAATCAATCTTATTTTTTGAGGTGAATTTATTGTTTACAAAGGAAAATATTATAATTGCTTTTTGGGAAATATATCGAGAAAAAAGTATTAATAAAATTACAATAAAAGAATTAATGGATAAAGCAGGATATCATAGAAGTGTATTTTATACATATTTTAAAGATATATACGATTTATTAGAGCAAGAACAAGAAGATTTTTTTGTACAAATTGATAAATTCTTACCAAATGCGAGCGTAAAGCCCCTAAATTTATTTATGGGGATATAAGCTCGCTAAAAAACAATGATTCGATATCATTGTTTTTTATTGTATTATATTTTTAATAGTTATATAATACTTTTATGAAATATAAATCAAATAATAATATAGTATATTCTTGTAAATATCATGTAGTATTTTGTCCTAAATATCGTAGAAAAGTGTTGAACAATGGTGTTGATGAACGATTAAAGGAGTTGATTAATAATATTTGTCAGGAGCTTCAC
>NZ_KB899613.1:0-11752 GCF_000378365.1 Megamonas rupellensis DSM 19944
TAGCTGAAAGCTATCCGCAAAAATAAAATTATGACTACGTTTTTAATTCATTATAATACCAAACTATTTCCGCATTATAAATTTTAGTGGTAACCGTAGGTTATTGAAAATAACTTTGTTAAATATTAATAACACCTAACTATTCCCGCATTAGCAGACTTTTACGGTAGCTGAAAGCTATTGGCAAAAATAAAATTATGACTACGTTTTTAGTCCTACTGTTTGAGCGTAGCGAGTTTAGAGCGCTGTAGGCGTGATTTTATTTTTGCCAAAGTAAAATCAATATTGCGGGATATTTTCTTTTTGATTCGTTTTTCTTTTAAACAAAAGAAAAATGAATTTTATTTATTATTTGCTTTTCATTGCATTTTTAACGCATAATTCTTTTTTAATATCCCATAATTTTTGAGATAAATCTACATAATAACGATGTGGATTTTCAAAGCGTTTTACTTCGTCCCATAAAGTTTCCACTTCTTTTTGACAATATGCTTTTATTTCTTCTATAGATGGGCTTTCATATACACATTCACCATTTTTGAAGATAGGAACTTGCAATTCTCTAGCAGTGAAATTAGTAAGAGTTTTTTGTTTCCATGTAGCATTTGGATCAAAAATAGTATGTTCTTTTGTTGTATCAATTGTTTCATCATATAAGCAAAGTTCATCAGCGATAGCTTTGCCAGTTTCTTTATCATACAAACGATATACTTTTTTGAAATGTGGATTTGTTATTTTAGAGATATTTTCGCTGAGTTTAATTTTTGGTGTAATTTCACCATTTTCATTTTCAATAGCTACTAATTTATATACACCGCCAAACACTGGTGCAGATTTTGAAGTAATCATTCTTTCACCTACACCAAATACATCTACTTTAGCACCTTGCATTAATAAATCACGGATTAAATGTTCGTCTAAAGCATTAGATGCTACGATTTTACAATTTGTAAGACCTGCTTCATCAAGCATTTTTCTAGCTTGTTTAGATAAATAAGAAATATCTCCAGAGTCTAAACGAATTGCAAAATTAGTAATACCTTGTGGCACAAGCATTTCTTTGAATACGCGAATAGCATTTGGTACACCACTTTTTAAAGTATTATAAGTGTCTACTAATAACACTGCATTATGAGGATAAATTTCACAATAAGCTTTAAATGCTTCATATTCAGAATCAAACATCTGTACCCAAGCATGAGCCATAGTACCACTAGCTGGCACTTGATAAAGTTCATCAGTAAGTGTACAAGCTGTTCCAGCACAACCGCCAATATATGCAGCTCTAGCACCTTTTACCGCACCATCTGCACCTTGAGCGCGACGAGAACCAAATTCTAACACAGGTCTACCTTGAGCAGCTCTTACTATGCGATTTGCTTTTGTAGCAATAAGAGATTGATGATTTAAAGTCAATAAAATAAAAGTTTCTAAAATCTGTGCTTCAATAGCAGGAGCTTTAATAGTCATAATTGGTTCACGAGGGAAAATACAAGTTCCTTCAGGAACAGCATAAATATCCCCTGTAAATTTAAAATCAGCTAGATATTCTAAGAAATCTTCACTGAACATATTTTTAGAACGAAAATATTCAATATCTTCTTTATCAAAATGTAAGTCTTTTATATATTCTATTACTTGTTGTAAGCCAGCTGCTATAGCAAAACCACCATCATCAGGAATATTACGGAAAAATACATCAAAATACACATTTTTTTTATGTAAATTATTTTTTAGATAGCCATTTCCCATTGTAAATTCATAAAAATCACATAACATGGCTAAATTTTCATTTTTTGAATTCATAAAGAACTTCCTTTCAAATTTATAACAAAAATATTATAAATCCCTCTCTATTATTAATATACTTCATTTCTTTTTACAAAAATAAAAGTTATATTCCTTAATATTATATAGCAAGCTGTATTTATTTTCTACTCTTTAAATAAAAATAATCTGATTTTTACAAATACATCAATGTAAATAAAAAAGAATTCCATAATATTATAGAATTCTCTCTTATTTTCTCATATTTATTAAATATTATTTAATATTTTCAGCTTATCTAGCAAAAACACATTTGCCATTAATATAAGTTTTATTAACTTTTACCTTATCAACATTTTGAGGATTTATGGCAAAAATATCTCTATCAAGTGTTATGAAATTTGCTTTATATCCTGTTTTCAACTGACCGAGATTTTTAAAACCTGCAATTTGCGCTGATTTTTTTGTATATAAAATTATCGCAGTTTTCATATCTATGATTTGATCATTACCACAATCTGTATTATCATATGCTTTTCTTGTAACAGCCCCTTTGATACAAACAAAAGGATCAGAAGGCACTGCCCATGATGTTGCTGGTGCATCAGTAGAAAAACATAGATTTACTTTTTGCTCTAATAAAGATTTTATTGGATAACATTCTTTCATGATATCTTCGCCCAAATTTTGTAGATAACTTTCTATCTCTGCATAAAGAAAAATAGGCTGAGTTACAAAACCAATATTTTTTTCTACGGCTTTATCAATGCTATCTTGACTAGGTAAAGTAATATGTTCAACTCTTACATATGGTCTATCTTGATTGAGCCAATCTTTTTCTGCATAAACTCTATCCACCACGCGTTTTATGGCATTTGTTCCCATAGCATGTACGGATAATTGACATTTATTTCGCTTACAAAAATCAATTGCAGTCTCCAATTGTTCATCAGAACATACACTTATACCGCAACTATTGCTATTTAAATAAGGCTTATCCATCCATGCAGTTTTACCAGATACACTACCATCACCAATTAATTTCAATCCAGCAACAAATACTTGATTATCATTATTTTGTTTTTCCTTGCTAATAGCAAAATCTTTGTCATGCATAAAGAAATCCCACATATAATACATAGAAACTTCTTGCTTAAAACCTTTTGCTATTGCTTCTCTATAATAAGTATAATTATCGGATTTATCCAAATTACCCATATCACAAACAGCCACTATACCTTGTGAAATCAATAAGTCCCCTAAATCTACTAAATTCTGCACCTTTTCAGCTTCATTTAATTCAGGTATATAAGGCAAAACTAAATTTCTCGCATTTTCTTTTAAAACACCTGTAGGCTCGCCAAATTCATCACGTTCAATTTGCCCACCTTCTGGGTCTTTCGTATTCTTATCTATTCCTGCTAGAGCTAATGCTTTACTATTTACACATCTTATATGACCACAAGTGCGAATGATTGCCACAGGAAAATCTTCTGTTCCTTCATCTAAATCCCAACGAGTTATAGAACGTTTTTCAGCGAATTTCCCTTCATCATAACCCCAGCCCAAAATCCATTCATTCTTATTGTCCTTTCTCAACTGTTGAGCTTTTGTTTTTATTTCTGCAATCAAGTCTTTTATAGAATTCACTTTTGGAGGTAATGCTGATATTTCTTTGCTAAAGTCAGCCAGCATTACAGGATGCATATGTGCATCTACAAATCCTGGCAATATGCAAGCATTATTTAAATCTATTATTGGAAAATCACAAGTTGGTCTATCTTCTTTTTTTCCTATCCATTTTATATATCCATTTTCCACAATCATACTATCAGCATTAAGATTATCTTCATCTGATGTGAAAATTTTTCCATTCTCATAAATAAAATTATTTTCTTCCATAAAATATACTCCAAATACTAATTAAAATTAATTGTCCCAAACTTCATAAGCAATACTTTCTTTTTTCTTAAATTTATAAACAACAGCACCTATGACATAACCTAAAATTGTAGGAATAAGCCATGCAAAGCCTTGTTTAGCTAATGGAATTTGATTGATGATATTCATTAAGCCAGAAATATCTATATTCACTAATCCTGTCATCACTGCTAAATTTAAAGCATCAAATAATGACATAATAAAAGCTACCCAAACAGCACCTTTCCATGCACCATCGTTTGGTACCCATTTTTTACCTAAACCTAAGAAAGTCAATACTACTGACATTGGGAATAAAATCATAAAAATAGGGCCAGATATTTTAAGCACATTGCTAACACCAAGACAAGAAATCATAAAAATAGCAATAGTAATCATCAAAGAAGCTTGTTTATAGGAAATTTTGCCTTTAAACCATGCTTCCACCCATTGACCAGCAGTAGCAATCATACCTATAGCAGTAGTCAAACAAGCCAAAATAACAGCAACAGCTAAAATAAAACTACCTTCATAACCTGCTAAATTTTTCACTAAATCAGTGAGTAAAAATGTAGCATTTACATCTAAACTATAATAATTTACACCTTGAGCTCCTAAATATGCTAAGCCAGCATAGACAACAAATAATAAAGTAAAACCTACTAAGATAATACCGAGCATCATTTTATTATATTCTTGTTTATTGCAATAACCTTTTTCACGAAAAGCAGTGATAAACATACCTGCACAAATAATACCTGTACCTACATCACCTGTATTATATCCTGTAAAAAATCCATTCAAAAATGACTCTTTGGCTGTAGAAATAGAGCTACTATGTAATGTATCGATAGGATTTACAATGGCTAATACAACAATTGCCAATAAAGTAATAAGTAAAGCTGGTGTCAAATAATTGCCTACTTTATCAATAACAGTGGAACGGTTCATAGCAAAATAATATGATATTGCAAAAAATATAGCTAGAAAAATAATTCTCGCCATGAATGGTAATTCACCAAAAATGCCTTGCATACCAGACTCAAAAGCTACACCGCCACATCTAGGTATAGTACCAAAAATAACAACTAATAAACCAAGTCCCATATATAAATAATGCCACCAACTATTGATATGTTTCATCATATCTTGCAAATTATATCCTACATTACCTACAGAAGCTAAAGCCATCATAGGAAATAAAATTCCTGTAAGTGCTAAACCGATAATTGCCCAGCCAACTTGTTCACCTGATACTAAACCTATAATCGGTGGAAAAATCAAATTACCTGAACCAAAAAAGATGGCAAACATCGCAAAACCCATAACTAAAATATCTTTTTTCATATTTTTCTTCATCTATCGACCACTCCTCTTTTAAGTTTTATTAATTAATTGCATTTATCTTATATCTTTATCGTATAATTATACCAAAGTTATTCATATTGTCAATGATATACGCAATATAATAAATACTCTATATTTTTTCTTTTTATAATATACATTTGTATTTTAAATTTTATTTTTCGTAACAAAATCAAGATTTTAACACAAAAATTAAAATCATTTTTTTCATTCATCAAAAATCTAAAATAAAAATCCATGTTAAAGTTCATCATACTAATACATCTTATCTGCAAAATTATACTTGCCGTCTTAAAAATCACTAAGTATTGAAGTCCATTTTAGAAAATGATATAATTATTTTATTGTGGATATAGCCACCAGTATTAATTAGCTGGTGGCTATTCTTATCTTAGTTATTTAATTACAATTCAATTTATTTTTAGAAAGGATGTATCTTTTGTTAAATCATAAACAATTATTATATAAAATTTTACCTTATGGCTGTCAGATGAATTTTTCTGATGGTGAACGCTTCGCAGGTCAATTAGAACGCATGGGCTATAAACCTGCTGAAAAATTAGAAGATGCTGATATTATCATCATCAATACTTGTTGTGTTCGTGAAAGTGCCGAAAAGAAAATTTATGGCAAAATTGGCGAAATCAAACATTTAAAACAACAAAAACCAGATTTAATCTTAGGTATCACTGGTTGTATGGCACAAAAAGATGGTGATGCCATCTTCAAAAAAGCTTCTCATGTAGATTTTGTCCTTGGCACAAATAAAATGTATGATTTACCTGCTGTATTAGAAGAAATTTTTGCTTCTCGTGGTCATATTGTCAAATTAGCTGGCGATTATGATATGCCACCAAATGTAGAACCAGCAGAAAACAACTCTTTATTTGCTTTCGTGCCTATTATGTATGGTTGTAATAATTTCTGTACTTATTGTATCGTTCCTTACGTTCGCGGTCGTGAACGCAGTCGTGCACCGCAAGAAATCGTTGCAGAAATAACAAAACTTGCTCAAAATGGTGTAAAAGAAGTTACTTTACTCGGTCAAAATGTTAATTCCTACGGAAAAGATAGAGATGATGCTGACTTTGCCGATTTACTTGCTATGGTAGATAAAATCGAAGGCATTGAACGTATTCGCTATATGACTTCTCACCCTCGTGATTTAACAGATAAAGTTATCGAAACTATAAAAAATAGCAAACATATCTGCGAACATTTCCATCTACCAGTCCAATATGGTACTGACAAAATGCTCAAAGCTATGAACCGCGGTTATACTACAGCTTATTATAAAGAACTTGTAGCTAAAATCCGCAGTCAATTCCCAGAAGCTAGTTTCACTACTGATTTAATCGTAGGTTTCCCTGGAGAAACAGACGAAGATTTCGCTCAAATGCTCGAATTCTTAAAAGAAATTCGCTATGACGCAGCTTATACATTCTTATATTCCAAACGTTCTGGTACACCAGCAGCTACTATGGAAAATCAAGTTCCTCAAGAACTCAAAAAAGAACGTCTCCATAAATTAATGGACGCTCAAAATGAAATCAGCTTAGAAATAAATCAATCTTTATTAAATAAAACAGTAGAAGTTATGGTTGAAGGCCCTAGTAAAACTGAACCAAATGTTTATACTGGTCATACTCGCACTAATAAAATTGTACTTTGGGAACATAAAGATGAACAAATCGGCGATTTAGTTAAAGTAAAAATCACACATCCACAGACATGGGTATTAAAAGGTGAATTGGAGGCGTAAATTTTGAAACTCACTCCAATGATGCAACAGTATCAAGCTGTAAAAAATGCACACCCAGACCAAATATTATTCTTTCGTCTAGGTGACTTTTATGAAATGTTTTTGGACGATGCTATACTCGTTTCCAAAGAATTAGAACTCACTTTAACTAAAAGAAGTACAGCAGGTGATGGCATTCCTATGTGTGGAGTGCCTTATCATGCTGCTGAATCTTATATTAATAAATTAGTAAATAAAGGCTATAAAGTAGCTATCTGTGAACAAATCGGCGACCCTAAAGCAAAGGGACTTACAAAACGTGAAGTTATCAAAATCATCACTCCTGGTACAGTGATGAACGAATCTGCTTTGACTAGCAGTAAAAACAATTATATAGCTTTAATCTATGAAGAAAATCACGCTATTTATCTAGCTGGTGCTGATATCTCCACTGGCGAATGCTTCTATAGTATTTATGATGGCCCTGACCGTTGCCAATTATTATTTGACGAACTTTATCGCTTGATGATGCCAGAATTATTATTAATTAAGCCTTTTTCTTATGAACGTGAATTAAAAAATTTCTTATCTCTTCGTTTAAATAATTGCTTAGTTAATGAATTGACTGAAATCACATCACAAATCGAAGACCTAATGCTACAACATTTTGATGTGCATAATCGCCCAGATAATAAAATCGCTCACAAGGCAATTGCTACTTTACTTGAATATTTACATGAAACAGTAAAAACAGATTTAACTCATCTGAATAAATTAACTTATTTAGACTCTTCAAAATCTCTATTTATCGATACCTATACTTTGCGCAACTTAGAAATAACTCGCAATCTTCGCGATGGTGGCAAAAAAGATACATTATATGATGTTTTAGACTTCACCAAAACAGCTATGGGTAGCCGTCTTTTACGTAAATGGCTAGAATATCCATTACTTAGCCCTAAAAAGATAAATGACCGCTTAGATGCTGTAGCTAATCTTGTATCTGATTTTTCCTTGCGTAATAATCTTCGTGAACAATTAAAAGAAATCTATGATTTTGAAAGATTATTGACTCGTATGGAAGTCGGCACAGCAAATGCTCGCGATATGAATGCCCTAAAATCTTCATTATATGTATTGCCTGCTATAAAAAAATCCTTAGCTAAAGCCACTGCTAAATTATTAGCAAACATTCATCAAAAGATTTCTACCTATAATGATTTAGTAGTTTTAATCGATAAGGCAATCGTTGAAGATCCTAGTTTCTCTATCCGTGAAGGTGGCTTCATCAAAGATGGCTACAATCAAGAATTAGATGAATACCGCAATATCGCTAAAAACAGCAAACGTCTTTTACAGCAAATGGAAGAAGACGAAAAAAATAAAACTGGTATCAAATCCTTAAAAATCGGCTATAACAAAGTATTTGGCTATTATATCGAAGTCCGCCATAGTTCCACAGAAATGGTACCTGAAAACTATATTCGTAAGCAGACTTTAGCCAATGCTGAACGTTATATCACACCAGAACTCAAAGAATTTGAAACTAAAATTCTCGGTGCACAAGAAAAAATTGTTCAATTAGAATATAATCTCTTTACAGAGCTTCGCGATATCTTAAAAACGAAAATAAGCTCTATTCAAAATACTGCTCATGAAATAGCTATTTTAGACGTTTTAGTAAGCTTAGCTCAAGCAGGTGATGAATATAATTACATTCGTCCAAAATTATTAGATGATGGCACTATCTATATCAAAGATGGAAGACATCCTCTTGTTGAACGCATTTTAAATCGAGATTTATTCGTGCCAAATGACACTCATTTAGATAATGCTCAAAATGAAATCATGATTATCACTGGCCCTAATATGGCTGGTAAATCAACATATATGCGACAATCTGCTCTACTCACATTGATGACGCAAGTAGGTTCTTTCATACCTGCTCGTGAAGCTTCAATTTCCCCTGTGGATAAAATTTTTACACGTATAGGTGCTAGCGACGATTTAGTCAGTGGACAAAGTACTTTCATGGTAGAAATGAATGAAGTATCTCATATTCTAAAATATGCTACAAATAAAAGTCTTGTCATTTTAGATGAAATTGGACGCGGTACAAGCACGTACGATGGTATGAGTATTGCTCGTGCTGTTATTGAACATATACGCGACCATATTGGAGCTAAAACTCTATTTGCTACGCATTACCATGAACTAACTGACCTAGAAGATGATGTTCATGTAAAAAATTATTGTATTGCCGTAAAAGAAAAAGGCTCTGATGTAACCTTCTTACGTCGCATTATTCGCGGTAGTGCTGATAAATCATATGGTATTCATGTTGCTAAATTAGCTGGATTACCTCAAGAAGTCGTAAAACGTTCGGAAACAATTCTCATTGATTTAGAAAATACAGCTCCGACTAAAGAAAAAACTGTTATTTCTAAAGATATTTCTGACGAAAACAATATAAATACTACACTAAAACAAGATACAGCTATCACAAATGACACTACTTCAGAAATAAATTATCTTCAAAATAATCAAGAAGATACTGAAATAGCTGATTATCAAGAAAAAACACCAACTTTAACTGCTAATCCAACTAAAAAATTGAAATTTATGCAAGTAGCAGAAATGCCAACTTTATTCGGCGTAAGTATAAGCACTCAATTAAAAGAATTAGATTTAATGAGTATGACACCACTTGATGCTATGAATAAATTATACGAATTGCAACAACAGGCAAAACAAGAGGAGTGATATTATGACTTCTATTCATATTTTAGATGATATCACTGTCGATAAAATAGCAGCTGGTGAAGTTGTCGAGCGACCAGCTTCTGTAATTAAAGAACTTGTAGAAAATTCCATAGATGCTCATGCGGATAAAATCGAAGTGGAAATCTTAGCTGGTGGAACATCTTTTATGCGCGTTACAGATAATGGCGCTGGCATGGATAATCAAAATGCTAGACTAGCTATCTTGCGTCATGCTACTAGTAAAATCAAACAAGTAGACGATTTGATGTCTATAGATACTTTAGGTTTCCGTGGAGAAGCCTTGCCATCTATCGCTGCTGTATCAAGATTTAATTTGATTACACGTCGCCCACAAGATGATTTAGGTACTACTATAAAATTAACAGGTGGTCGCATTGATGAAATTGAAGATATGGGCTGTAATATCGGTACTACTATCAAAGTAGAAGATTTATTCTTCAATGTACCTGCTCGTAAAAAATTTCTCAAAACCACGACCACAGAAGCAAATAAAATAAATGATTTTATCATAAAATTAGCTTTATCTAAACCTAATATTGCTTTTAAATTGATTAATAATAATAAAATAGCTATCACTACCCCAGGTAATGGCTCTCTATATGATGCTATTGAATGTATCTATGGTGCTAAAGTCAGCGAAGAATTATTGCCCATCGAAGCGATAACTGATGATATCAAAGTAACAGGCTTCATCTCTAAACCTGCTATTATCCGCAGTTCTCGTTCTTGGCAAGCATTCGTCATCAATGGTCGCGTAGTCAATAGTAGGATTATTTCCAAAGCAATCGACAATGCTTACCATTCATTACTGCCAAAATCTGGATATCCATTTGTTATTTTAAATATTGAAATCAACAAACGAACTATTGATATCAATGTACACCCTCAAAAAGCGGAAATAAAATTTGAAGATGAATCCTTATTATTCAAGACTATATACCATGCTGTTTTAGAAGCTGTAAAACCTAGTGATAATCAAGCTTTAAGTGATTTTGCTATTCCTGTAACAGATAAAGCATTGCATATTGAAAAAACAGTGCCTGAACAAATCAATATGGATTTACCTGAAAACAATCCATCTACTCCATCAAATTCATTTAAACAAAATTCAATTAACCATATACCATCATTAAAAAATAATACAACTCCTTTAACAACAGATTTAAATAAATTTCGCCAAGCAAGAGAAACACTTCACCCTAATTTATCTAATCATCACAGCAATACTATTCAAGAAACCGCCATTCAAGATTACCAAACAAATACTACCACAAAGCCTCAAACAGATATAAATATTTCATCTAGCGAAAACTTAACAGATTGTCAAAATTCTACTCAACTATTAAAAGAAGCTGTCAATCTAACGCCAATCGGGCAAATTGATGCTTGCTTCATTGTTGCTCAAGGCCCTAATGGAGGAATGTACATCATTGACCAACATGCAGCACATGAACGCATTTTATATGATAAATTTGCTAAACAAACTGAGCGAATTCCTGTTCAACCATTATTGATGCATTTATTTTTAGATGTAAATAATAGTGAATTAACTCTAATAGAAGAAAATCAACAAATTTTATATGATTTAGGCTTTAACGTGGAATTAGCAGGACAAAATCAAATCCGTTTAAAAGAAGTTCCCGCTGATATAAAACCACAAGAAAGTGAAGATATTTTCCGTGAAATTTTAATTTCACTTTCTCAGTTGCACACACCTACTCCTCAAGAAATTCGTCATTCCTGTTTAGCTATGACAGCTTGCAAAGCAGCTATCAAAGCAGGCGATGTCTTAAATATCACACAGATGAAGATAATCTTAAATGAACTTGCTCAAACAACTTTACCATACACCTGCCCACACGGCAGACCAACTATTATAAAATTTAGTACTTATGATTTGGAAAAGATGTTTAAACGAGTACAATAAAAAAAAGAAAAAGATAGGCAAATTTGAACTGCACCCCAAAAGTTGGACAAAAAACAACTTTTGGAGGTGCAGTTTTTTTATGACTAAATACTCAAATGAATTTAAAGTTAAAGCAATTAAAATGGTTTTAAAAGGAGATTCTATTTCTCATGTAGCTAAAATTCTAAACATGCCAAACACAGCTTCTCTTTGCAGATGGATATTTCATTATGAAAATGGTGGCATCTCACAACTTCTTCATAAAAATC
>NZ_KB899614.1:0-10248 GCF_000378365.1 Megamonas rupellensis DSM 19944
TCTTTGGAGAGATATAGTAAGACCTGCTATTTTAGTAGGCAAGTATCGTTTGTATCCAAGAATCCCCTGCATTTAGGCATGGGGAGTATGTCAATATACCTCAATTTATCATCATGGGCGGTCTTTTCTTTTGTTCGCAATTTTTAATGGTATTTATCTCTAATACTATGATTTTAGATTTTATTTCTATCGGTGGATTATTGACTATTATTTTAAGCTTGAATATGATTGGCATTTCTATTGTCAGCATTGTTAATATCTTGCCTGCTCTTGTCATTATTTTCCCTATATCTTATTTATTTTCTTTTATCTTTCTATAAAAAAAGCGAGTCATATGACTCGCTTAAAATGTTTTTACAGATTCTCTTTCTACTAGATTTGGTGGGAATTTCACACTGACATTCAAACTTGGATTTTCCATCAATTTCAAAAGTTGTATAGCCACTGTTTTTCCCATTTCTTTCTTAGGATGAGCAAAAGTTGTTAACCCAATAGCTGACTCTAATTCCAAATCATCAAAACTTATGATCGAAATATCATCTGGTATTTTTTTATCAATTTTAGTAAATAAATCGACTAAATATCTTGCTATCTGGTCATTATAACAAATAATGGCTGTAGCATCATTTAGACGTCTTAAGATTTCACGGTCTAATTCACCATTCATAATAAGTTTGATATCTTCTGTTGTATACCAAAACATATTTTTTTCTGATTGCAATAAATTATGTTTTTTCAAAGCATTAATCGCACCTGAATAACGCAATTGACCTTGCATATCATCAGATTTAAAAATACCAGCAATCTTTTCATGACCATGTTTTATGAGATATTCACCAGCAGATTGCCCTGCTAGATAATCGTCCATACGCACACTTGGTATATTCATTGGCGGATTAGTATCAGCATGGATAAACACACATGGTATTCCTGCTGATTTTATTTTTTGATAAAAATCTGTATTGATATATGGTATACCACTTTTTGATGGCTCAATAATTAAGCCATCAATATTGTTTTTCAACATAGTATCTAAAATATATGCTTCTTTTTCCACTCTATTATAGGTAAAAGCTAACTGCATGAAATAGCCGTTTTTAGTCAATACTTTCTCTATTCCTTGTACAATACTTGGAAAAATATAATCATCTAAATAAGTTAGAACAACACCTATATTTCTTGTTTTTTTCTTTATTGCTGATTTTGAAGCACATACATATGTTCCGCTACCACGTCTTCTCTCTAGCAATCCTTCGCTTTCTAGTACACTAGTTGCCTGTCTTACTGTTTGACGACTAATTGAGAATTTTTTTCCCAACTCATTTTCAGAAGGCAATCTCATGCCTACACTAAATTCTCCGCTTAAAATTTGCTCTCTTATCCAGTTCATTAAATCTATATATTTCGGAGCATCTGCCGTTGCCATTTCCACACCGTCCTTCCTTTTATAAATATAACAACTTCTTTTTTTATATTTATATGTGTATCTATATAGTTTACCAAATAACTACTAAATAATACAACTAATTATTAAAAATATTAAGATGGGGAAATATTGTAATATACAACATTCCCCCATTTTTTTACTATATGTGTTTATCCTCTTTTTGATACACTCTTTGCAGTTTCTGTCACATTTAATACAGTCATTAAATCGCTACCTTTTGCTGCTTCACTAGCTGCTGCAATAGCGCCTTCTACAATTGGAGCATCAGCTATTTTTACACGTTGATGCAACTGCATAGATAATCCTTCAATCGCTAATCCTGCTGATATGATAGAACTACCTACATCTGTAATGATAATTACACCATTTTGTCCATCATCTGCCTCTTCAATGGCTCGACAAATTTTTGCACTATCTGTGCCAAAACTACCATCAGCAGTACCTCCAGCAGCAATAATTTTCAATTCATTTGGGACTACTTTTTTTGCCATATCTCTAACACCTTCAGCAATGCTTACCATGTGTGAGACTATTACTATACCTACCATTATCTTCACCTCTATTTTTATTTATTACTTTCCATTGAACTCTTAGATGTTAATTTATTTTTATGTTCAGTAATTAATGCTTGCATAATGATAAATATACATAACAATGCACCAACTACGATTTTAGTCCACCAAGCAGACAATGTTCCCTGAAAAGTTATAAAGGTGAGAATTATACCTTGAATTAATACACCAAATATAGTACCTGGCATAAAAGCTACCCCACCAGTTAATAATGTTCCACCAATGACAGAAGAAGCGATAGCATCCATTTCCATGCCCATTGCATGTAATGTATATCCAGATAACATAGTCCAAGAATATACTACACCACCTAAAGCTGCACAAAAACCACTTATTACATATGCTAAAATTTTAGTTTTTGTTACAGGTAAACCCATTAAGGATGCAGAATTTTCATTACCACCAATTGCAAATATAGTTCTACCAAATTTTGTATATTTTAATACTATAATGGCAATAATTAATACAATTAATGCTACCAAAGCACCAACAGAAATAAATCCTGTTCCAAACATATTTATACGTTCTGAAGCAATAGCTACATAACTTGGATTATCAATATTAATAGTATCTCTAGAAATAACAGCTGTCATACCACGACAAAAAAACATACCTGCTAATGTTACAATAAAGGGTTGCATCTTAAATACTGAAATCAAATATCCTTGGACAAATCCTATAACAATACCAATTAATAAAACTAAACAGATAACTACAGGTATTGCAAGTTCTGTATTTTGTAATAAATATGCTAAACACATACATACAAGTGCAACAACTGCACCTACAGAAATATCAATACCACCACCACCAGTGATAATTGTAAAAGTTACACCAACAGTAACAATAATTAGAGATGCATTATCAATAAGCAAGTTCCAAAAAACTTGTGGTCTAGAAAAACCATTATACATCGCTATACCAATACCATATAGTACTATGAATAATATTACAGTTACAAAAAATTGAAAATATCTTGAGGCTATTGCGGAATTTATATATTGTTTCATATTCATGCTTTATCCACCGCCTTTACTGTATTTTTTTTGCTCTTATTAAAAATTTCACGGAAATGTTTAGATTGAATTAAACATAAAATAATTACAACAATAGCTTTTACTACTGGTAATTGGTCAGAAGCTACTCCCATTGCATACATAGTAGTTGTTAATGTTTGAATAGTAATAGCACCAATTATACTACCACCAATATAAAATTTACCACCACTTAATAATGTACCGCCTAAAGCTACTGCTAAGATAGCATCCATTTCCATATTTAACCCAGCATTATTGGCATCTGCTGCACGAATCAACGAACTTTCAATTAATCCTGAAACACCTGCACAAAAACCAGAAAAAGCATATACTAAAAAGATAATTAAAGCAACATTTATACCAGCATATCTACTTGCTGTTGGATTAATACCTACCGATTGAATAAACAAACCAAGAGATGTTTTTTTCAATATAAACACAACTAATGCTATCATTAAAATTGCAATAATAATTGGACTTGGAATTATATTACCTGGAATATTTCCACCAATATAGCTAAATGGTGCATAATAAACTGTTATAATTTGTCCTTCAGTAAGTAACTGGGCAATACCTCTACCTGCAACCATTAAAATAAGTGTTACAACCATTGGCTGTATCTTTATCTTTGCTACTAAAAAACCATTCCACATACCGCAGATAACACCAGCTGCAACAGCTGCAATCATAGCTACAATCATTGGATATTCAGCTACACCATCGCCTCTACCACCAATAAGACTACAACAAACAGCACCTGAAATAGCAACTACTGCACCTACAGAAATATCAATACCTGCTGTAGCAATAACAAAAGTCATACCTAATGAAAGAATAATCAAAGATGATGAACGATTTAAAATATCAAACACACGACCATATAATCTACCATCCTGTGTTATCTCAACATCTAAAAATCCTGGAACAAAAATAATATTAAAAATAACCAAAATTGCTAAAGCAACTAAAGGTAAAAAAATTGAACTAGATTTAAATTTTTTTAATTTATCCATTAAACTTCACCTCCAGCAATAGCTTTCATAATGTTTTCTGAAGTAACTTTGTCGCCTTCTATTTCTGCAACTTTTTTACGATCGCGAATAACTGTTATCTTTGTACAAGTTCTAATCATTTCATCCATTTCACTAGAAATAAATATAACAGACATACCTTTAGATTTAGCTAAAGCTACAGCCATTTTTTGAATTTCACTCTTTGTACCAACATCAATACCACGTGTTGGTTCATCTAATATTAATAAATTAGGTTCTGTTATAAGCCAACGAGCAATAATAACTTTTTGCTGATTTCCACCACTTAAATTACTTACTAATTGTTCTCTATCAGAAACTTTTATTTTTAATAATTGAATACAATCATCTGCAAATACTACCTGTTCTTTATATGGTATATATTTAAACATTCCTTTTTTAGCCTGTAATGCCAAAATAATATTTTCACGAACACTTAATGAACCTATTATTCCTTGTACTTTTCTATCTTCTGGACAAAATGCTATTTTTTCATTCATTGCTTCAATTGGATTTTTTAAATTAACTTTTTTACCATTAATTATAATTTCTCCTTTAGTAATTGAATTTACTCCAAATAGCAATTCGGCTGTTTCTGTACGACCAGAACCTAGTAAACCACCAAGACCAATTACTTCGCCTTTATGTATAGTTAAATCTACATTATTCAATTTACCAGTACAACCGATATTTTTAGCTTCAAGAAATACCTCATCTGATGGTACACTTTTAGCACCCATTTTATCAAATTCTTTTACAGAATCTAAATCTTTACCAACCATTTTAGCAATTAATTCTACCTGTGGTAATTTATCAATATCATATGCTCCAACTAATTCGCCATTGCGTAAAATTGTAATTCTACTACACAATTCATAAATTTGTTCTAAGAAATGTGAAATAAAAATTATTCCCATTCCCTTTTTTTGTAATTGACGAATAATGCTAAACAAACGTTTTGTTTCTTCTTCATCTAAACTAGATGTTGGTTCATCAAGAATTAAAATTTTAGCATCAACATCAACAGCACGTGCTATAGCTATCATTTGTTGAATAGCGACAGAATAATGATCTAGTGTTTTTGTCACATCAATATGAATATTTAGACTATTTAACAATTCAGCAGAACGTTTATTTATTTGTTTCCAATCAATAAAACCAAATTTTTTAGGTTCACGTCCAATAAAAATATTTTCTGCAACAGTTAAATTAGGGCATAAATTTACTTCTTGATATACAGTAGAAATACCACATTCTTGTGCTTCTTTTGGATTATTTGGTGAAATTTCTTTACCATTTAAAGTAATCGTACCACCATCACGATGATAAACACCTGTAAGAACTTTAATTAATGTAGATTTTCCTGCTCCATTTTCTCCCATTAATGAGTGAATTTCACCAGCTCGTAAAGTAAAATCTACATTAGATAAAGCTTTAACTCCTGGAAATATTTTATCTATATTTCGCATTTTTAAGAGAACATCACCCATATTCTCACCTCATTCAAGTAAAATTTTATACAAAATAAGCCGTACTTGCCGTTCAAGCCAAGTACGGCTTTTTACTATTTCTAGTAATTATTACACAATGAAATTAATATTTTCTTTCTGGTAATGTTTTTTCAGCAACATCTGCTGGGAAGACTCCTTCTTCCATATATACCATTTTATCTACTTGTTCACCATTTAAAATCTTCTTAGCTGTTTCCATGAGCAATGGTCCTTGTAATGGGTTGCATTCAACAGTACAATTTGATTTACCTTCAATCATAGCCTGGAAAGCACCTTTTACACCATCAACAGAAACAATTACAATATCTTTACCTGGCTGTAATCCAGCTGCTTCAATAGCTTGAATAGCACCTAAAGCCATATCATCATTTTGAGAGAATAAAATATCGATTTTATCACGACCACCAGATTTTAAGAAAGATTCCATAACTTCTTGACCTTTTTGACGTGTAAATTCACCTGTCTGAGACATTAAAATCTGATATTTACTTGCATCTGGAGATGCTTTCATTGCTTCTTCAAAACCTTCAGAGCGTCCAATTGCTACAGAAGAACCTACAGTACCTTCGAGTACTGCTATATTATATACACTACCTCCATCACGAGGTGTTTTATTTTGTGCTTTCATATATTGGTCAATCCATTCAAAAGCTTTTTTACCTTCAGCTTTTGAATCTGTACCTATTTTAGCTACATATAAATCCTCACTTACTTTTGCATCACGGTCAACAATAACTACTGGAATACCTGCATCTTTTGCTTCTTGTAAAACAGTATCCCAACCAGTTTCAACAATTGGTGTAAATGCAATTAAGTCTACTCCTTGTGCAATGAAAGAGCGAATTGCTTTTATCTGATTTTCTTGTTTTTGCTGTGCATCTGAAAATTGGAGATTTATTCCTGCATCTTTTGCTGCTTGTTTAATAGATTCTGTTTGTGCTGTTCTCCATTCAGATTCAGCACCTAATTGAGAATAACCTATTGTAATTTCTTTACCATCTTTTGCGGCTCCACTTTCAGTTCCACTACTAGAACTGTTATCACTTCCACATCCTACACAAAAAGCCAACATGGTAAGACCGGTTAACGCTGCTACTAATCTTTTCATAATTTCACTCCTTAATAATGTTTTATAAAAATTTTATGCTTGTAAATCCACCGGTTTATTTAACTTGCTATTATCATACAACTTTTTGATTAATTTTGCAATAGGTAATATATATTTATTTTAAAATTTTAAAAATATTTCAAAATAAACTATAACTTAAATTATATTTATACTAAAAAATCATAAATTCAGTTTATAAACATAACAAAAAAACCTAAAAGTGCATACATTTTATAGTATACATTTTTAGGTTTTTTATATTTTATAAATTATCTAATAACATTTCGCCTACGCTATCATACAACTTTGTTGCAACATTTTTAGCATGCATAGTTGCTGAATTTAAACTATATCCTTCAAATTCTTTTATCATAGGCACATCATTTTGAGCATCGCCTATTGTTAAAACCTGTTCAAAGTATTTATCTTTTTGTAAATTCAATAATTCTTTGACTCCTTGAGCTTTATTTATTCCCTTAGCACATATATCTATACAATTTAAATTCATATTAGCTAAGAAAGCTCCTTCAAATTCACTATTTATACGTTTAGCATAATTGTTAGCAATTTCTTCTGTTTCATAGGCTAAACTAATTTGTATTACATTCATTTCAGATAAAGCTTGTTCTACAGTTATTTTTTGAATGATATCTTGATTTTTATATTTTTCAGACTCAAAATACTTTAACAACTGTGATTTAGGGCTATTTATCGTTGTTCTCATTTTTTCTGCTGATGAAAATAAAATATGCCAACTTTCTTTGGCAATATCGCTATGAACAAGTTTTTCTAATTGAATTTTATCTAGAGGAAATGATTTTATTAATTTCAAATTCTTATCAAAAATTGTTCCACCATTATTACAAATTACAAAATCATAAGTAAGCTCTTGATTATTTACTTCATGCATTAAAGAATGAACATCTCTTCCACTACATAAAACAAAGATATTGCCTTTACTTCTCCATTCATTTACAGCTTCTATATTTATTTGCGGTATGATATCTTCATGGTGAAAATATAATGTCCCATCAAAATCACTAAATGCAATCTTCACTAAAAACGCCTCACTTTTAATTCATTCCAATACTTTATATTATAAAAAAAAAGCAGACAAAAGTCTGCTTTTTCTTTTTATATTTTATCTATCAAAATGTTTTTGCCATTGATGATGGAAAGAACCTTCTCTATCAATGCGTTTATACGTATGAGCACCAAAATAATCTCTTTGAGCTTGAATAAGATTTGCACCTACAACTTTTGTACTCAAACCATCAATATAAGAAATTGCATTGGCAAAAGCTGGTACTGGTACACCTGCTAAAATAGCTTTAGCTACAATTTTTCTTAAACATTGCTGATTATTTTTTACTTTTTCAGCAAAGAATTCATTTTCAATTAAATTATCTAAATTAGGTTCTTGCTGATAAGCATTAGTTATATTATTTAAAAATCTCGCTTGAATAATACAACCAGCTCTAAAAATAGAAGCAATATCACCTAAGTTTAAATTCCAATCATATGTTTCAGAAGCGCTTTTATAAAGAGCAAGACCTTGAGCATATGCTGCAATTTTAGCTGTATATAAAGAACGTCTTACATCTTCTACAAAATCTGCATCAATTTCTACAGGTAATACTTTTTTCAAACCACTTTCTGCTAATTGTTGACGTTTTTCATAGAAAGAACTGATATTTCTAGCATTGCAAGCACTTGTCATAATAGATGTATTCACACCTTGTTCTAAAGCAGCTAAGCTTGTCCAACGACCTGTGCCTTTTTGCCCTGCACTATCTAAGATTTTATCTACTAATTCGCCTTCGCCTAAATCATCTTTTTCTTTAAAGATATCTGCTGTAATACCAATTAAGAAGCTATTTAATTCACCTTGGTTCCATTCATTGAAAATATCTGCAATCTGAGAATTTTCATATCCACCAACATGTTTTAATAATAAATAAGCTTCAGCAATAAGTTGCATATCTGCATATTCAATACCATTATGCACCATTTTTACATAATGACCTGCACCGTTTTCACCAATATATGTGCAACAAGGTTTACCATCTTCAGCTTTAGCGGAAATAGCTTCTAAAACTTCTTTGATTTCTTTATAACTTTCTTTATTACCGCCTGGCATTAATGCTGGACCATTGAGTGCTCCCTCTTCACCGCCAGATACACCAACACCAAAATATTTAAATCCTTTAGAAGTTACATATTCATATCTTCTTTGTGTATCTTTAAAGAAGGAATTTCCACCGTCCATGATGATATCTTCTTTATCTAAATAAGGTAAAAGACTTTCAATTACACTATCTACTGCTTTACCTGCTGTTACCATGATAAAGAATTTGCGAGGACGAGTCATACCTTCCACTAAAGATTTTACATCATAAAAAGCTGTTATATTATCATGTGGATGATTTTTAATAAAAGCTTCTGTTAAATCTGGAGTATAATTATATACAGCTACTTTGAAATTATGATTTGCCATATTTAAAGCTAAACAGCTTCCCATTACACCCATACCAATAACTGCTATATTTGATTTCATAAATTTTATTTTCCCCCATTAAAAATTAAAAAAATATATCTATATTGTACAACTGTCTATCAAAAAAAGCTACCAATAAGGTAGCTTTTTTATTTTTCTCGTACAATATATTATCGCATGTCTAAAATTCAGCTACTAAATTATTCATAAAATACATTTATCTTCTTTATTTATAATTTATTTGCATAAAATCTTCAAAAACTATCAAAATAAGATTGCATTTAAAATCATTACACCAATAATACCTGCAACGGAAATAATAGTTTCTAAAGCACACCATGTGCGAATTGTTCCCTTTATAGTTAAGCCAAAGAACTCTTTAAATAGCCAAAATCCTGGGTCATTTGGTGGACTGAAAATTACACTACCTGCACCAACTGCTAATACCATAAGTTCTGGGCTTACACCAGTGAGTGGAATTAATGGTGCTACGATACCACCTGCTGTGAGTGCTGCTACAGTTGCAGACCCAACAGAAGTTCTGATAACAGCAGCAATCAACCATGCCATCAATAATGGAGACATATCTGAACCATGAATTAAACTACCGATATATGTTCCCAATCCACTATCAATTAAAATCTGTTTTAAAACACCGCCACCTGCAACAACAAGTAAAATCATCGCAATAGTTTTTACTGCATCTTCTACACTTGTCATTATTTCTTTCATGGATTTTCCACGATTTAAGCCAAAATTGACATACTCCCCATGCCTAAATGCAGGGGATTCTTGGATACAAACGATACTTGCCTACTAAAATAGCAGGTCTTACTATATCTCTCCAAAGAAGGTTGATGCCCCAACCTTCCATATATTTATAGCAGCATTTCTATCTCTATCGTGGCTGGTTTTGCACTTTGCGCAAATCCACTCACGAACTGCCAAATTTTTAGTTTCAGGATTTTTTGTACCACAAACATGGCAAATTTGCGAACTTGGATAGTATCTATCTATCTTTTGCACTATTGAGCCAATTTCTCTC
>NZ_KB899615.1:0-9966 GCF_000378365.1 Megamonas rupellensis DSM 19944
GATAGTGTTGGCAGTGAAGTGGTAAATGATGGATGGTTTAGTGAACTTCGCTATAAACAACACAATCCAAGTGATGTAGGTTCCTTTGCAATCTTTACAAACTATAGAAATGTAGGTGCATTCTCAACAATAGATGCAACAGTAGACTATACTGAAAACGTAAGAGGATGGACACTTGGCTTTGACTATGTACCAATGGAAAATACAACAATAGAAGTATTCTATACAACAGGTACACAAGTAAATGCAACAAGTACAGAAGGTAGACAAGATGTAGATATCTTCCGTGCACAAATGGAATTTTATTTCTAATCATATAATTTATAAATCTAATATTTAAACAAAAAGGCTTATTACTAAACAATTTGTAAGTAATAAGTCTTTTTGTTTTGACAATTAAAATCATGATATTAGATTTCAAATTTAATAGATAGTGTCTTTAGTCATTTTTAGTTAATAGAAATTAATTCATATTGAGGATTGCCCATTTTTAAATTGCGCATAGCGGTTAATTGATGTAATCCATGACGAGATTCAATGCGTTCTACTAAATCTTGATTGTTTGGTTGAGCATATACTAAATCAATAGAGGCTTGGTCTATAGCAAGTAAGTCAGTTGAGGCTAATATACCAATATCTGGGATTGTGGGTTCAGCAGCAGATAATCCAGCACAATCACAATCAACAGACATTCTACGTAAAACATTAATAAAAACGATATGTTTACCAAAGTAATCAATAACAGCTTTTGCTGATTCGGCCATATTTTCCATTAGACGTTCTTTACTTGGCCATTGTTCCCAGTCAGCAGGTTGATTATCAACTGAAACGCCATGAACCATTGATTTACCAATTCTACCATCAGCACAACCGATAGCGATATTTTTCATAGAACCACCATATCCACCCATAGCATGACCTTTGAAATGGGTTAATACAATCATAGAATCATAATTAACGATATTTTTTCCCATTGAAATTTCTTGAAAATGTTTGCCATTGCGTACAGGGAGCATAACAGTACCATTTTCATCCATTATATCTACAGGGCAAAAATCCCAACCATTAATTTTTAAGGTTTCTCGATGACTTTCGGTAGTATATCTATCACCTTTATATAAGGTATTTGTTTCAACTATATTGCTATTAGGAACATGTTGTTGAAAAACGCGAACCATATCTCTAGGTAAAATATTTGGACCATTTTTTTCGCCTGTATGAAGTTTTATAGCAGTTTTTCCATAAATACCTTCATTGATTAAGTTATATAATTTTAGCAGACTATCTGTATTAATTTGAGAAGAAAAATATACTTTGGCTTTAGAGCCAATATAATTATTATCATTGATTTTGGTACTAGCTATTACTGGCGATTGAGCAAAAGAATGAGAAATATTATCCGTTAAGCCATAAGTGGCTGCTCCAATAACTGCACCACCGGCTACTTTGAAAAAATCACGTCTAGAAAATTTTTTCATAAAAATCTCCTCCTGTAAATGATTTTATTATTATTTTAATCATACATCTTGGAGTTTACTTTAGGTCAAGAAAATAATTTTATAGTAATGATTTTAAATGACTTTTAAACTGTATTTACCAAAACCTATTTGAATGCGATTTTCTTCATGTAAGACGTTTAAAACTTCACGGATTTTATTTTCAGAAACAGAGAATTTATGAGCTAAGGAGCGTCGACCAACAGGTTGGCGAAGTGTATTACAACGTTTGATTTCAGCAAAAATTTCTTCTTTTAAATCAATGATATCATTAGGAGTTTTAAAAATTTCAGATTTAATATCTTCTGGCAAATCACTGCTTTGAGGTGGTTCATTAGGGCAAATATTGGCTAGATATTCAACTACATTTTGGAGTTCACGGATATTTCCAGGCCATGAATAATTTTGAAGACAAGTTTTTATATTAGAAAAATATAATTTGGCATCTAAAGATAAAGGTTTATATTTTTTATAAAAATTATATGCAAGTGGTAAAATATCTTCTTTGCGTTCACGCAGTGCAGGCATTTTTATAGGAAGTACATTTAAGCGATAATATAAATCTTCTCGCATCAATCCAGCTTTGATATGTTCTTTTAAATTGTGATTAGTGGCAACAATGACGCGAACATCAATAGGAATTACTTTTATACTACCTACACGACGAATTTGACGTTCCTGAAGGACACGCAATAATTTCACTTGGAATGGCAAAGGGGCATCACCAATTTCATCTAAAAATAATGTTCCTTTATGGGCTGCTTCAAATAAACCAGAAGAACCACCTTTTTTAGCACCTGTGAAAGAACCTTCTACATAACCAAATAATTCTGATTCTAAAAGTGTTTCTGAAAGTGCAGCAAAATTAATGGCGACGAAAGGTCCTGAACTGCGATTGGAAGCATTGTGAATACTTTGAGCTAATAATTCTTTACCCGTACCAGATTCACCTTGAATAAATACTGTAGAATCTGATTTTGCCATTTTTTGTGCTAGTGATAATACTTTTTGGAGTGCTGGACTTTTGCCAACGATATGAGAAAAATCATAACGTGCAATATTTTGTTCTTGGTATAAACGACGACGTACTGATTCTTCAAGGCGATGAATTTCGGATACATCTTTTAATACAAATAATTTGCCATTATCACTGTTTTTAGCATAGAGGGGAATTTCTGATATTAAAAGTTCATGAGAAGGCAATTTTAATATACCTTCTTTTCGAGGATTATTTACTGTTTGGAAAAAAGTATCATCTAAGAAATTTTCACTATCTTGCCCAATTAATTTTGTCGCTTTTTGAGCAAAGATTTTTTCAGCAATAGGATTAAAAACAGATATTTTATTTTCTTTATTGATAGCAATTAATCCATCATGAACATTATTGATGACGGTTTTAAATCTTTCTTTCATTTTGCTACTATCTTTTAATAATTTGTTACCTGTTTTTATTAATTTAATAATATCTTGAATATATTTAGCTGATAAAATATTAGCGAATTTATCTAAAATATCAAAATGAGTGAGAATTTCAATGATAGAAGTGATATCAACTAAACGAGTTTTTATATCAATAATATGATTTACAAATCCCGGAACATGTTCAGTTTCGCCAGGAGTGATAGCTATCTTTAATTTAGGATAACTGTCTATTCCAGGATAATAAGGATAATAGTTTATATGGTCTATGCCTAATGCTTGCAATAATAAAATAGTTTCTTCTGCACTATCTTTAGAATCATTAACTAATAATACATCACTATATTTAGGCAGTTTAAATAGTTTGCCAATTTCATGATAATTTATAGAGCGTCGTGCAATGATATAAGATACATTTGCAGGGCGAAAATTAATTCTTTCAAATGCATATTCGCTGGAATAGAGGATTAAGTCAACTTCTAAATTTGTTGGTGGAGGCGAAGATGAATAATAATATTTGATATCTACTGAGGAATAAAGAATATTACATAATTGTTCATAAATAGTATGAGCAGTGTTATATCCTACAGAAATGATGACTAATTTTTTCATTTTATATTTATCTCCTAATGGGAATTTAATGGTAATTTATAATAATATACCCTATATTATCAAAATAAATGGTATTTATCAATTTATAAAAGGTTATGATTTTTAAGTGTTTCTTGGTTCTTCTATGTACAAATGTTTATTTGGCATGGAAATTGCATAATTATATTAGTGAAACTTTATATACTGATAAGGGAGGTTTTATTATGAACCCATTTAGTAATTCTTTTGAAAAGAAATGGACTTTTATTTTTTTATTTATGTATGTGTTAATAATGTTGCCATTTCCTTGGTATTATGCCACTGAATACATTCCTTCATTTTGGGGAACTCCGTTATTCATCTTTGGATGGATTTTTCATGGTTTAGTAGTTATTATACTCATATTTTTATGGTGGCAAAGTTGTAAAAAACGACCAGAGTATAAAGAATTTGATGATGAGGAGTGATTTAAATGACACATTCATTAGATAATAATATTATTCCATTTTTAGCTGTTATTATTACTTATTTTGGTTTATTGACTTATATCGGTTATTATGCTACAAAGCAAACTCGAACTCTTAGAGATTATTTCACAATGAGTGGTAAGGCAGGAGCTTTGCTTAGTGGTCTTGCATATTTTTCAACTCAATATAGTATGAGTACATTTATGGGTGTGCCAGGAACTATTTATAAAGTAGGTTATGCTGGAATGTCTGTATCTGTGCCAGGTATTGCTTTTAGTATGGTTATTCCTGCTTTACTTGTTGGTAGAAGATTAATTCGTTTGGGTCATCGTTATCGTATGCTTACTATGGCAGATTACATATCTGATAGATATGAGTCCACTTTAATGCGTGCATTATTGGCTATTATTATGATTTTATTCTTAGTACCAATGATGGGAGCGCAAACAATTGGAGCTGGAATTATTTTTAAAACATATACTGGTGCTCCAGAATGGGTTGGTATTGTAGTCATGGGTATAACTGTTATACTTTATTGTATGGCAGGTGGTATTAGAAGTATTATGATTACAGATGTTATTCAGGGTATTTTAATGGTAGCAACAGCTGTAGTTACTTTCTTTGTATCTTTGCAATTAGGTGGAGGTCTTGAAGTAATTAATCAGTATTTAGCAGATACTGATATGAGTTTATTATCTCATCCTGGACAAAATAATTCTATGCCATGGCAAAATTATGTTTCTATGATCATCATGTGGAGTTTCTTTACAATTGGACAGCCACATTTATTTACAAAATTTTTCACTATGAAAAATTACAATGTAATGTTTAAAGCAGTATTATTGGGAACTTTAGGTATGTGGTTTTCTGCTACACTCATTGAATGGTGTGGTGTAACAGGTAGAATGTCTTTCCCTAATCTCACAGGAACAGATACAGACTTTATCGTACCTCTTATTTTACAAGCAGGCGTTCATCCTGTAATTTCTTCTTTGATGGTAGCTGGTATTTTCTCTGCAGGTATGTCAACTGTAAGTGGTGTATTAATCACTTCCACAAGTGCTGTAACTCGTGATTTATATCAAAAAATATTCAATAAAGAAGCTACAGATAAAGATGCATTTATCATGTCTCGTTATGTAACAGTTGGTTTAGGTGTATTAGCTATTTGTATTGGTATTTATAAACCATCTTCAATTTTCCAATTAGTTTTATTCTCTTTTGGTGGTTTAGGTATTTGGGCAGCTCCGATTTTAGCTGGTCTTTATTGGAAACGTGCAACAAAAGTTGGTGCATTTGCGTCTGTAATCGTTGGTGAAATTGTATATATTTTATTGACAACTACTTTTACATCTTTAACATTTGGTTTCAATCCATTAATCGTGGCGTGGATTATTGCCATGGTGGTATTGATTTTAGTGAGCTTGTGTACAAAACCTGCATCAGCAGAAACAATCAGACGTCATTTTGATGATTTAGAAAAATGTTAATTTGATTTTAATGAATAAAGAAGGTATTAATTATGTATTTAGCACATTTAAATTGGCAACAAGCAAAAAGAGCTTTCGCAAAAGATGATTTAGTAGCAATTATTCCTATTGGAAGTACAGAACAACATGGTCCTGTAGGTCCTTTGGGAACAGATTTTTTAATTCCTGATTATTTTGCTAAACAGATAGAAAAACGCACAGAAGTTTTGATTGTGCCTACAGTTCCTTTTGGTATAGCTACACATCATGTGGAATTTTCGGGAACTATTGATATTGGTTTTGATGGCTTATATGCTGTTATTAAAGGTATTGTAGATGGTTTAAGTCGTCATGGCGTGAAGAAATTTGTATTTTTAAATGGTCATGGTGGTAATACTCCTGCTTTGGATAAAGTAGCATTAGAAGCTAATAAAAAAGGTTGTCTTTGCGCTCAGATTGATTGGTGGTCACTTGCTCCAATGCTCAATTCTGCATGGAAAGGTGGTCATGGTGATGGACAAGAAGTTTCCATGATTATGGCTATTGATGAAAATTTAATAAATAAAGATGATTTAATGGAAACAAAGGTAAATCATTTATCGGATAAATTAAAAAATATACATTTAAATGCAGTTGATTTTAAAGGCGTAACTATAAAAGTAGTTCGCAGTGTAGATAAAGTGGTAAATAGCGGTGGCTATGGCGGAAGTGATTCTTATAGTGCAAATAAACAATGGGGTGAAGATATGAAAGTAGCTTTGCTTGATTATATTGTTGATTTTGTAAATGAATTTAAATCTGTAAAACTATAATTAGATAGGATAATTATCATGTTTAAACGCAGAGATTATTTTAAAGAAGATAGACAAAAACCATGGTCAATAAAAGATGAACCTGTTACTTGCGAAGCTTTAGCTGACACAGAAGCAAGAACATATCCAGATATGTTTGAAGCATATAAAAATTTTGCACAGACATATAATTTATCAAGGGATAGTTTTATCTTAACTAATGGCTGTGAAAATGCAGTGCGAATTATTTTTGAAGCACTTCGACCTAAATATGCTTATATTGAAAATCCTTCATGGGGTTTGGTAGAAGTACTGGCTAATGGTTTGTTATATCCTCGACCTGAGGAAACACCTGAAGAAAAACGAATTTTTCTAGTGGATTATGAGTTTAAAAATGAAAAATTTGTTTTAGCGGATTATCCTTTAAAATTACCACAAGAAAATTCTTTGTTTTATATTACTGATAAATATAATAATGTTTTTGAGCATGAAGTACTTCAAGATAGAAATGAATATGCTAAATATACTATTGTTGACGAAACTTATTCAGCTAAAATGTTGAGAAATAGTAATAGAGAAATACCTGAAAATGTTTTTGTAATTGGTTCATATTCTAAGTTTTGTGGTGCGGGAATACGTTTAGGCTATATTTTGTATAATCCTAAATGGAATAACTTAATGCAATTACTAAGGGAAGAATGTATTTCTAAATTAGCAGAAAAATATACAAGTATACACATGCCAGAAATAAATTTACCAGAATTTGATGGTGATTTTGTTTGTAAGTCTAATAATTATGTCGTAGTAAAAGCTGATAGTTATACAGGTGATAAACGAAGAATTAATCGAGAGTTTGAGGTTTCAGGTATAAAATTTTATAAATTAGGATTATCCTTAAAATGATTTTAATGGGAATTTTATATTTTAAGTTTTATAAAATTCCCATTAAGTTTTTATAATAAAACACAAAAGTACTTTTATATTAGATTGTTGTATCTATTAAATTGTTGGCACGGAACTTGCATATAATAAAATAGTGAAATATTTTATTAGGGAGAGATACAAATGGATAAACAGAAAAATAATGATGTAAAAATCTCTGTGCCATGGTATGGTTATGTAGTTTTTGTGTTGGCAATTTTATTATTTTCAGGGATTTTTTCTTCGTCTGATGGAGTTTTACGTGCTTTAGATTTCAATGTATTGAATGGTAGTTTTGGACAGATACCAACTGATAAGGCTATGAGCTTTAGAGGTGCTGGTGGTAGCGGTGCTAAAGATGGCTTTTTATTTGCTTTAGAGCTTATTCCTGCTGTTATTTTAGCTTTAGGAATTGTAAATGTCATTGATGGTTTGGGTGGATTGAAGGCTGCTCAAAAATTAATGAACCCATTATTAAAACCTTTACTTGGTGTACCAGGTGTTTCTGCACTTGCAAATATTGCTAATATGCAAAGTACAGATGCTGCTGCTGGTATGGTTAAAGAATTAGTTGATGAAGGAAAATTAACAGATAAAGAACGCTCTGTTATCATCACTTATCAAACAAGTGGTAGTGCTTTTGTAACAAATTACTTTTCTTCTGGTGCTGCTGCTTTTAGTATTTTACTTGCACCAATTATCGTACCTTTACTTGTAATTTTTGTATTTAAAATTGTGGGTGCAAATTTAATGCGTTTATATTTTAAATTTATTGGACAATAAGTGAGGTAAGATAAATGAGCGACAATAAAGTAGAAGTTATTCAGAAAAAAACAATTTTAGATTTATTCATTGATGGTGCTAGAAAAGGTTTTACTATTGGTACTACTAGTTTGTTACCAAATGTAATGATGGCATTTGTAATTATTCGTATTTTAGATGTTACAGGTCTTTTACAATTAATTGGCGTTGTATTCCAGCCAGTAATGGGGCTTTGGGGTCTTCCTGGTGAGGCAGCAACAGTTTTAATCACTGCTTTAATGAGTATGGGTGGCGGTGTAGGTGTAGCAATGAGCTTATATACTGCTGGTTCTTTAGATGCTATGCAAGTAACAGTGCTTTTACCTGCTATTTATTTGATGGGTAATCCTGTACAAAATGTGGGTCGTTGTTTAGGTATTGCTGGTGTAAGTACTAAACATTATCCTGCAATTATTTTAATTTGTGTAATTAATGCATTATTATCTATTTGGGCAATGCATTTTATTATGTTATTTTTACAATAAAAGAAGGTTGATTATATGAATACTAAAAAAACATTTTTCACATTATTAAAAAATGCACATGTAATTGCTCCAGAAGATTTAGGAGTTAAAGATATTTTAGTAGCTGGCGAAAAAATCGCTATGATAGGTGAAGGTCTTTCTTTACCAGCAGTATATGATTGCGAAGTAGTTGATTGTGAAGGTAATTATGTAGTACCAGGTTTTATTGACTCTCATGTACATTTAATCGGTGGTGGCGGTGAAGGTGGCTATGCTACTAGAACACCTGAAATCCAATTAACAGATATCACAACTTCTGGTGTAACTACAGTACTTGGTCTTTTAGGTACAGATGGTGTAACTCGTCATGTAGCTAGCTTACTTGCCAAAGCTCGTGGTCTTGAAGATGAAGGTATTACAGCATATATTTATTCTGGTTCTTATGAAATTCCAACACCAACAATTACAGGTAGTGTACGCAATGATATTATTTTGATTGATAAAGTAATTGGTACTGGTGAAATTGCTATGTGCGATCATCGTTCTTCTCAATCTCCAAAAGAAGCTTATCAGCAAATTACAGCAGAAGCTCGTGTTGGCGGTATGCTCAGCGGTAAAGCTGGTGTAGTTAATATGCATTTAGGCGATGGCGAAGATGGTTTAAAAATGCTTTATGAAATCACTAAAAATGGTGAAATTCCTAAGACACAAATTATTCCAACTCATGTAAACCGTAATAAACGCTTATTTAAAGAAGCTATTGAATGGGCAAAACAAGGTGGTATTATGGACGTAACTTCTAGTGTTAGTCCTGAAACTGGTTCTAGCCATTCTGTAAAATCCAGTGAAGCTGTAAAACAAGCATTAGAAGCTGGTGTTAATATTGAAAATATCACTATGAGTTCTGATGGTAATGGTAGTATGCCAATTTTTGATGAAGCTGGAAATAATATTGGCGTTGGTGTAGCAAGCCAGATTTCTATTTTAAATGAATTTAGAGATATGGTACAAAAAGAAAATATTGCGATTACAGATGCTATAAAAATTATTACAAGCAATATTGCTAAATTTACTAAATTATATCCAAGAAAAGGTTGCTTAGCTAATAATAGTGATGCAGATATTTTAGTATTAGATAAAGATTTACAATTACAACATGTGTGGGCAAGAGGTACTCATATGGTAGAAAATGGTAAACCTATTGTATTTGGTACTTTTGAAAAAAGATAATAGAAGATATGCAATAAAAAGTGGTAGAAAAAATGATGTGCACCCAAAATATTGGACATATTAATTAGGCTACTAATTGAAACTTAATTCTGTATTCTACAGGACTAAGTCCTTTTAGTTTTATCTTTATCCGTTTTGTATTATAATATTTTATATAAGATTTTAACTCTTTTATAAAATCTTCAACGGATTTGAATTTTTTTAAATAGAATAATTCGCTTTTTAGTAAACCAAAGAAATTTTCTATTACGGCATTATCTAAGCAATTGCCTTTTCGGCTCATGCTTTGGATAATGCCTTTTTCTTTTAATAATTTT
>NZ_KB899616.1:0-9758 GCF_000378365.1 Megamonas rupellensis DSM 19944
TAAAAATTTTGGTATCTATACTAAAGAAGAGGGCGTAGTAAATTTAAATGCTACTAATGCAAATAATACTGTATATGTAGAAACTGGATATGGAATAAGTGGTAATGATTCAGCTATAAATATCAATAGTCAGTCAGGAAATAATAGTATAGAAGTAACTCAAGGAATAGCTATTGAAGCAAATAACGGAAGCAATATTTCTCTAAATGCCAATAAAGGGCAAAATAATATAAAAGCAAGTGATATAGCTATCTCTGTAAATAAAAATAATATTGATAAAGATATTGCGATTACAAGTACGAATACAGTAGTAAAAATTGCAGGAAAAGACAATATTATAAATGCTACTACAGCTATAGATAATATTAATGGTGGTAATGTTGAAATAATAGCTAGTGAAAATAATTCTATTGATGGGTTAATACATGCAAAAAATAAAGCCAATACGAAGATCCAAGGCAAAGTAAACTATCTAAAAAATGATAATGGTCAAAGTATTATTTGGGCAGATGCTGGCACTATTGATATTACAGGAACTAGTATTATACAAGCCAATTCTCAACAAGTAGCGCTACTAGCAAATAACGATATAAATAATTTAAATCAGGGAATAATTACAGCATCATTTGGTCAAAATAGTGTGATTAAAGGAGATATTATAGCTAAAGATAATGGGCTAATAAAATTGAATGTATCAAATAGTAATGATGATATTTCAGGATTGATTATCGAAGGTAATATTTTAGCTGAAAATCAAGGAAATATTTCTTTAGATATAGGAAATAATAGTTTAATTACAGGAAATATAAATGATTATAGTTATTTAGCGGATTTAAATAATCAAAATTTAAAACAAGAGAATTTGGCAGGTAATATAAGTATAGATTTTAATAATAAATCTAGATGGAATGTAGTAAGGCAAAGTTTTATTTCTAAGATTAATACTAAAGAAAATAACATTATTGATATGGTGGGATATAATACAGAAAATAAACCACATAGTTTAATGGTTAAAGAATTTAATGGCGATAGTAATTTTGTGATGAATTTAAATGGCAATAGACAAAATACAGATATGGTTTATTTAAATTCAGGCACAGGAAATTATAATGTTATTTTAGCAAATGCTGTAACTAAAAATGATATAGGGCAAAATGGTTTACGTTTTGCTACAGTTGGTGATAAAAATAAGCAAGTTTTTAAAAATGCAGTAGCGTATAATGATGGATTTTTTAATATTAAATACCAAATTGCTTCAGAGGATTATGATGTGAATAATGAAGAAAATACATTATATAATAATGGTGATAATAGTGATTTATTAACAGAAAATCGACCAGGTAATGATATAATTAATAATATCTTTGGCAATAATGAAGATGCTGTTAATTATAAATTGGTAAATATTGAAGAAAAAACTTTATCTAATGCAGGTAAAACTATATTAAATATGACTAAGGCTAATTATGATGTAGCGGTTTTCATGGGACGATTAGATAAACGCATGGGTGATGTGCATTATTTAAATAAAAATGATGATGGCATATGGTTTAGACTTCGTCATGATAGAATTGAAAAAGACTTAGGATATACTGTTGATGGGAATATGTATGAATTAGGATATGATAAACTTTTTCTTAGAGACAATGGTCAAGAACGTTTAGGATTAGCTTTTGATTATATGAAAGGGTCTACTTCTTATGATGATATAGCTGGCAAAGGAAATAATAGTAGAAAAGGTATCTGGCTTTATGATACATGGATTGGTGATGATGGTCATTATAGCGATTATATTTTGAAATGGGGTCATTTAGAAAATGATTTTGAAATAGCTGGTACCAAAAAATTGAATTTAATTAAAGGAAATTACGATAATGATGTATTTTCTGCTAGTGCAGAATATGGCTATATGAAAAATTTAAAAAATGATTGGTATATCACTCCTCAAGTTCAATTACAATTAGCTAAAGTAACAGGCGCAGATTACATTACAAATCAAAATACTAATGTGCATGTAGATGGTATTGATAGTATTATTGGTAGAGCAGGATTTAAATTAGGCAAAAATTTTGGTGATAATAAGAAAAATACTTTTTATCTAAAAGCAGATGTATTACGAGAATTTTTAGGCGAACAATTTGTATCAGTTAAAGATGTTACTTCAGATAATGAATATGTTGGTTTTAAATATGACCATAGTGGTTATTGGTATGATGTTGGTTTTGGTTTTAATATTGAAACTAAAAAAGATTCATATGCATTCTTAGATGTTGAACGCAGATTTGGCAATGGAAATAAAAATTCATATCAAATTAACGGTGGTTTTTACTGGGCTTTGTAATTGAGAATTTATAACTTGTAATCAAAGATATAGATATGCTATTATAGTACTAGCAGGTTTAAGTTTGTGGGGAGGATAAATATGTTATTGACTATTTTGATGATTATAGATGCGTTAGTAGCAATTGGCTTGATTGCTTCTGTGCTTATGCAAGAAGGTAAAACTGCTGGCATGGGAAGTTTATCAGGACAAAATGAAACGGCTTTTAGTAGCAGTGCTCGCGGTATGGACGCATTAATGGCCCGTTTCACTGTGTTTTTTGCTGTACTGTTTATGATAATTACTTTAATCATAGCTAAAATGGTAGCATAAAAAACTATTCTCTATCTATTTGAATTAATTTAAAGTAGATAGAGATTTTTTTTTATCAAATAGTGTAATATTTTATTTAATAAGTCATTTATAATAATATTTTAAAATTTAGGAGGTATTTTTATGATTACTAGTGGTGCAGAGCCATTTTTGTTACCTGGAGGTTCAAAGGGTGTATTATTGATACATGGATTTACAGGCTCGCCTTCTGAAATGATATTATTAGGAAATTATTTATACAGACAAGGTTATACTGTATTAGGTGTGCGCTTAGCTGGTCATGGTACGACTGTAGAAGAAATGGCTAATACTAATTGGCATGAATGGTATCATAGTGCATGTGATGGATATCATTTATTGCGTGGCATTTGCAGTGAAATATCTGTAATTGGTCTATCTATGGGCGGTTTATTAGCTATGCGAATTGGCAGGGATTTTCCTGTGAAAAAAATAATTTCAATGTCTGCTCCTGTATATATAGCTAATGAACGCAATTTAAGGTTTTTACCACCACTTGAAAAATCAGTGGGACGATATCAGCGAAAAAATAGACGAGAATTACCTGAACTAGCTAAAAGATACAATGTATCTTATAATAAAATGCCACTTGTCTGCGTTCATCAATTGTTGGAGATAATAGCCAAAACAAAAGAAATTCTACCAGAAATTTCAAAACCAATTTTGATTGTTCAAAGTAAAAATGACCATACAGTAAAAGAAGAAAGTGGTCAATATATTTATGACCATATTGGTAGCAAGGATAAACAATTATTTAAATTGAATTTTTCAGGTCATTTAGTTACTTTAGATATTGAACATGATAAATTATTTAATAAAATAGAGAATTTTTTGAAATAAATTATTTAGAGATTAGATAGAGGATAAATTTATGAGTTTACAAGAAAAAATAATGGAATATATGCAAACTAAAGCTAAAAGACCGATGAGTCAGGAAGATTTATTATATGCTTTGGCTTTAGAAGCAGATGAAATAAACCAATTACCCTCTGTGATGGAAGAATTAGAGCGAAAAAATCTACTAATTCAAAATCGAAGTGGTCTATTTGGTTTACCAAAACATATGAATTTAGTCATAGGGAAAATGAGCATTACAGCTAAAGGATTTGGTTTTGTTATTCCAGATAATGGGCTAGAAGAAGGTAAAGCTAAAGTTGATGATATTTTTATTCCTACTGGTATGTTAAATTCAGCAATGAATAATGATAAGGTTTTAGTGCGTATCACTACTGAAAGAAGTAGTTTCACTAAGCGTGAAGGCGAAGTTATTCGTATATTAGAACGTGCTAATAATAAAGTTGTAGGTACATTTGAAAGCAGTAGAACTTTTGGTTTTGTAGTTCCAGATGATAGCCGTTTAAATCAAGATATTTTTATTGAAGGTCGCAATTTTAATGGGGCAAAAGTAGGCATGAAAGTAGTTGCTGAAATCACTAAATGGCCGACAAAAAATCATAGTCCGGAAGGAAAAATTATAGAAGTTCTTGGGAAAATAGGTGCACCTGGCGTAGATATTTTATCAGTAATGCGTCAATATGATTTATCAGAGCAATTTCCTGTAGATGTACAAGAAGAAGCTAAACAGATTGAGCAAGTACCTAGTAAGGCAGAATGCAATAAACGCAAGGATAGACGCCATTTACAAATTGTAACTATTGATGGTGAAGATGCCAAAGATTTAGATGATGGTGTTTATGCAGAAAAATTGCCAAATGGGAATTTTTTCTTAGGTGTATATATTGCTGATGTTAGTCATTATGTAAAAGCATTTTCACCTTTAGATAAAGAGGCATATAATCGCGGTACAAGTGTATATTTAGCAGATAGAGTTATTCCTATGTTGCCTGTGGAGTTGTCCAATGGTATTTGTAGTTTAAATGCTGGCGAAGATAGACTTTCCATGTGTGCAGAGATGGAAATTGATGCAAATGGCTCTGTTATTAAATACGATATTTTCCCTACAGTTATTCATGTATATCGTCGATTAACGTATAAATTAGTAAATCGCATCTTAGTGGAAAAAGATACGCAAATGATTGAGGACAATCAAGATATTTTACCATTGTTGCATAATTTAGAAGCTGTATATAAAGTTTTAAATAAACGACGTCAAATGCGTGGGGCTATAGATTTTGATATCCCTGAAGTTAAGGTGAAATTGAATGCCAAAGGTCAAGCTGTAAGTCTTGTAAAACGTGAACATGGCTTAGGTGAATCTATTATTGAAGAATGTATGTTAGTGGCTAATGAAACTGTAGCCGAACATATGGCTAGAAAAGAATTGCCTTTTATTTACCGTGTGCATGAAGAACCTGTAGAAGATAAAATGTTTGCCTTAAATGAATTATTGGCTAATTTTAATTTGCATTTAAATCGCAACACTGAAGGTGAAGTTGAACCTAGAGCTGTTCAAGAGGTATTAAATTCTATAAAAGGAAAGCCAGAAGAAAAAATTATTTCTGCTGTAGCTTTGCGCAGTATGCAACAAGCTAAATATAAAGCAGAAAATTTAGGGCATTTTGGCTTAGCTGCTAAATACTATACGCATTTTACTTCACCAATTAGACGTTATCCAGATTTAATCGTTCATCGTTTATTAAAAGAACAATTAAATGGAAAAATGACAGCAGAACGTCAAGAAAAATTAAAATCAAGATTACCTGAAGTGGCTACACATACATCTAAACAAGAGCGTGTGGCTACAGAAGCAGAACGTGAAACGACTTTAATTAAAGAAATTGAATATATGGCTCGTTTTTTGGGTGATGAATTCCATGGTATTATCAGTGGTGTTACTGCTTTTGGTATTTTTGTAGAATTAGATAATGGCGTAGAAGGTTTAGTTCATGTTTCTACCATGGTAAATGATTATTATGAATATGTAGAGAAAGAATACGCACTCGTTGGTGAAATGACTAATTTCAGATATCGTTTAGGTGATGAAGTAACTGTTATTTTGACAAGAGCAAGTATCAAAGAACGTTCTATTGATTTTATTTTAAAAGACAATGGTAAGATGCCACTTGTTTTTGAAGATGATATAATCGCTAAACCATTTTTTACAGAAATCAATAATAATGTGAAAAAAGATTTAAAGATTAGGGAAAATTTTTCTAAAGAAAATAAAGCAAGCAAAAAGCAAGCGGATAAATATAAACGCAAAAAACGTAAAGATAAAGAGCATAAAAAAATAGAGGAAAAAAGAAAGAAATCTATTGCAAAAATAGAAGGTAAGAAAAAAGATAACAAGAAAAGTGCTTTTTATGATAAAATTTATACGAAGAAAACTCGTAAAAAAAGTGGCACCAAAGAACGTGTGCGTGATAGAGTTTCAAAAGGCAAACGCCGTAAAAAATAAATATTTTAGACAATAAGTAAGGTTGATTTTATGGGAAAGAAAAATGCAAGTGTAAAAATTGTTTGTGAAAATAGAAAGGCTCGTCATGATTATTTTATTCATGAAACATATGAAGCTGGGATTGTTTTAGTAGGTACAGAAGTTAAATCTCTTCGTGCTGGCAAAGCTAATTTAAAAGATAGCTTTGCTAAAATCAAAAACAATGAAATCTTTTTGGATAATATGCATATCAGTCCTTATGAACAGGGCAATATTTTCAATCATGATCCACTTCGTGCTAGAAAATTACTGATGCATAAAATAGAAATAGTGAAATTATCCAGTAAAATCAAAGAAAAAGGTTTTACATTAGTACCATTAAAAGTTTATTTTAGCAAAGGTAGAGCTAAAGTGGCTTTAGGTCTTGCTACTGGTAAGAAAAATTATGATAAACGTCAAGCTTTGGCAGAAAAAGCTGCAAAACGTGATGTTGAACGTGCATTGAAGGAACGTCAAAAATATTAAATATAGTTAAGTGAGATGGTGATTAATTATTTATGTGGGAAAAGATAAAATCTATATTAACTACTACTAAATATCAAGTTAGAATTGGCTTGGCTGTAGTATTAATATTTTTAGGCGGATATAATTTATTTTTCATTGGCGATGATGAAGGACATGGCGATAATATTTCTATAAAAATAGAAAGTGGCATGTCTACAGAAGAAATTGCTCAAAATTTGCAAGAACATGCTATAATAAACAATGGTCTTGGTTTTCGCATTTTAGCTCGTTTGGAAGGTAAGGATACTCAATTTAAAGAAGGTATTTATTATTTTCGTGTGGGTATGAATATAAATTCTGTTCTTGATAGATTGGTTCAAGGGCCAGAAAATCAAGTAGTCAGAATAACTATTCCAGAAGGCTTCACTGTAGAAGATATTGCTAATTTATTAGAAAAAGAAAATTTGACTACAAAAGAGGAATTTTGCAAGGTAGCAAAAGATTATACTCCATATGATTATATGAAGGAAGCTACAGAAAATAAGGATATCAAATATGCTGTAGAGGGATTTTTATTTCCTGATACTTACGATATTGATAGGTCTTATGGTGCAAAACAAATCATGCAAATCATGGTAGATAATTTTGACCATAGATTAAATAGTGAAATGCGTGAACGTGCTAAAGAGGAAAATTTATCTATTTTTGAATTGGTAACTATGGCATCTTTGGTGGAAAAAGAAGCTAAGTTTGCAGAAGATAGACCAATTATCGCTGATGTATTTTTCAAACGACTAGAAAATCATATGATGTTACAATCTGATGCGACTATTCAATATGCTTTAGATGAACATAAGGAAGAATTTAGCATTGAAGATACAAAACTAGATTCTCCATATAATACGTATCAACATGAAGGATTGACTCCAGGGCCAATTGGAAATCCAGGTCTTGCTTCTATTGAGGCTGTGTTATATCCAGCAACTACAGATTATTTGTATTTTGTGGCAGATAGTGAAGGTCATAATCATTATAGTGTAACGTATGATGAACATTTAAAAGTTATTGAAGAAATATATGGTGAATAAATAATAAGTAAGAGGAATTAAAACGTGGAAGCTTTATTTAAGCAAATGGAAGATTTTGCGAAAGAAAATAAAGTACCAATCATCAATGAAAATGGCAGAAAGGTTTTTATTGAAATAATAAAAAAATATAAGCCACAAAGAGTTTTAGAAATTGGTACTGCGATAGGTTATTCTGCATTATTAACTACTTATTATGGTGCAGAAAATGCAAAGATTATTTCTTTGGAATTAGATGAAGAACGCGCAAAACAGGCTCAAGATTTTATAAATCAATCTGCATATAAAGAGCAGATTGAAATAATCTTAGGTGATGCCGCTGAAAATATAGAAAAACTAGATAAAAATTATAAATTTGATATGGTTTTTATCGATGCAGCTAAAGGACAATATCCTGATTATTTGCAGAAAGTATTACCATTATTAGCTGATGATGGCATTATTTTAGCTGATAATGTATTATTTCGCGGTTATGTAATGAGTGAAGAAAAGCCACCTCGCCGATATAAGACTATTGTAAAAAGATTGCGAGAATACATTGCTATGGTAAGTGATAAAGATAAATTTACAACAGAAATTTTTGAAAATGGCGATGGTTTGGCTTTAACTAAAAGATTGAAAACTAATTAATTATTTGGAGGAACAATGCAAAATACAATAAAAAAACCTGAATTATTAGCACCAGCAGGAAATTTAGAAAAATTAAAAATGGCTATTTTATATGGAGCAGATGCTGTATATCTTGGCGGAAAACGTTTTGGGCTTCGTGCTTATGGCGGTAATTTTTCTAAAGAAGAAATGATTGAAGGCGTTAAATTTGCTCATGAACGTGGTAGAAAAGTTTATGTAACAGCAAATATTTTTCCGCATAATAATGATATAAATGAGATTTTACCATATCTACAAGAATTGGTAGAGGTTGGTGTTGATGCTGTTTTAGTATCTGATATCGGTTTATTCATGCTCATTAAAAATGAAGTGCCAAATCTTGAAGTTCATATCAGTACACAGGCTAATAATACAAACTGGAGAGCTGTTAAAGCCTGGCAAGATTTAGGAGCAGAACGCGTTGTATTAGCTCGTGAACTTTCTTTTGCTGAGATAAAAGAAATTCGTGAAAAAACTGATGTGGAATTAGAAATGTTTGTACATGGTGCAATGTGTATTTCTTATTCTGGTCGTTGCTTAATCAGCAATTATTTAACAGGTAGAGATTCTAATCGTGGAGCATGTACTCAACCTTGCCGTTGGAAATATAATTTAACTGAAGAAAAACGTCCTGGTCAATTTTTCCCTGTAACTGAAGATGAAAATGGAACATATTTCTTTAATTCTAAAGATATGTGTTTACTTCCTTATCTAAAAGATATCATTGAATGTGGTGTAGATAGCTTAAAAATTGAAGGTCGTATGAAATCTATTCATTATGTAGCTAGTGTAGTAAGTGCATACCGTCATGCTATCGATAGTTATTTTGAAAATCCAGAAGAATTTATAATCAAACAAGAATGGATAGATGAATTAAATAAAGTTTCTCATCGTGAATATACAAGTGGTTTCTCTTATCATAAAACTTCTTGTGATGATCAAATCTATAATACAACATCTTATGAACATACATCTGATTTTGTAGGCTTAGTACTTGATTATGATGAAGAAACTAAAATTGCTACTATACAGCAACGTAATCATTTAACAGTTGGACAAGAAATAGAATTTTTCCAACCTGATGCACCTTTATTTAAACAAACTATTACAGAAATGTTTAATGATGAAGGTATTTCCATAGAAATAGCACCACATCCACAACAGATTATCACTATGAAAATGGATAAACCTGTTGTGCCATATACAATTTTAAGACGTGATGTAGTTACTGAAGAAAATTAAATAAAAAAGCGTTATAATCATTTATGAACTGCACCCCAAAAGTTGGACAAAAAACAACTTTTGGAGGTGCAGTTTTTTTATGACTAAATACTCAAATGAATTTAAAGTTAAAGCAATTAAAATGGTTTTAAAAGGAGCTTCTATTTCTCATGTAGCTAAAATTCTAAACATGCCAGATATAGCTCCTCTTTGCAGATGGATATCTCATTATGAACATGGTGGTATTCCACAACTTCTTCATAAAAATCGTAAATATACTCCTATCTTTAAG
>NZ_KB899617.1:0-9003 GCF_000378365.1 Megamonas rupellensis DSM 19944
TAACAGGATCGAACTGCTGACATCTTGCTTGTAAGGCAAGCGCTCTCCCAGCTGAGCTAATCGCCCAAATATGGTGACGCGTATGGGATTCGAACCCATGAAGCCGCCGTGAAAGGGCGGTGTCTTAACCACTTGACCAACGCGCCATTGTAATGGTGGCTCACCCGAGATTCGAACTCGGGACACCCTGATTAAAAGTCAGGTGCTCTGCCAACTGAGCTAGTGAACCGTATTGCGTTGTTGTCGCTTGACAACGTAGATTATTATATAGAACTTTGAAACAAATGTCAACACTTTTTTTGAAAAAAATTAAAGTTTTTTTTGCTTTGTAAAAAAAGGGGCTAAAACCCTTGTTAAATAAGGATTTTAGCCGTGCTACCTTTTTCATGATTTTTAGTGATTTGAATTTGTTTATCAATTTTTTCTTTTAATTCATCTACATGAGAGATGATACCGATTAATTTATTTCCTTGAGATAATTGAGAAAGAACTTTGATTGCTTGAGCAAGTGATTCACTATCTAAAGAGCCAAAACCTTCATCAATAAACATAGTATCTAAATGAATACCACCGGCAAAAGATTGAATTTCATCGGATAAACCGAGAGCTAAAGATAATGATGCTTTGAAAGACTCGCCACCAGATAGAGTTTTTACACTGCGAGTTGTGCCGTTATAGTGGTCAATTACATCTAATTCTAAACCAGTTTGCGAGCGAAGTTGTTCACTTGATTTACAGCGCACTAATTCATATTGACCTTGTGTCATCATCATCAAACGAGTATTAGCTCGAATTAAAATTCGATCGAAATAGTGCATTTGTACATAAGTTTCAAGCATAATGCGTTCTTTGCCGGCAACTGAACCTGTAGCTGTAGTGTAGAGTGCTTGTATATTGCTATAAAGGGATTGTTTAGTATCCAATAGTTCGATTTTTTTCATTAATTTTTGTTGAATTTGGTGATTAGTAGTAATTCTAGTATGCAGTTTTTGTATTTGAGGCATTAAATTTTCTTTTGTTGCTAAATATTCTTGTTGAATTTTTTCTAATTCGTTTAAATTATAATTTTGAGGTGTGAGTTGTGTTTGTAGTGAGGCGATTTTTGCTTTGATTTCTACAAGTGATTGATTTAATCTATCAAATTCAGTTTGAGCAGTAGCGAGATTTTGTTGTAAATAATTTTGTGTTTGTTTATATTTTTGAAGTTGCTTTCTAGCTTCATTTTCATCAGTGAATAAAAGAGCTTTAGTTAAGGTATTGATTTCAGTTGTTAAGATTTCAATATCTGTATTTTCTTTAACGATAGAAGTATTTAGTGTTAGAAGTTTTTGCTCTAAATTTTTTTGCAATAATAGATTTTTTTCTAATTGTGTATTTAAGTTTATTTGTTTTTGACTCAATTTATTTAACTGGATTAATTGTTTATCAAGCTGATTTTTTTCGTTTAGAAGCTCACATTTTTTTATTTCTACATCATGAAAGATAGTTTTTTGCGTGAAGTTACCTAAAATATTTTCTGCTTGTGCTTTTATTTCCGTAAAAAGATTATGCAATTTACCATTTAATTCGCTAGCTAATTGGGTAATTTCATTCAATTTTTGGGAGAAAATATCGCATCTATTTTTTAATTGTTCAAGTTCTGCTTGAGTTGGTGCCAACGTAGATATTTTGGCTAATTGTGGGTGATTTGTAGAACCGCAAACAGGGCAAGGTGTGTATGGTTTTAAATCTTTGGCTAAAATGCCTGCTTGTTCTGCCAAAAACAAGTGATTTTGTTGATTATAAATTTGCTCTAATTCAGCAAGTTTTGCCTGTTGTTGTTGCCATTTTGTCTTATATTCTTTGTGTTTTAAAGATGTTTGTTTATATTCTTCGAGTAGTGTAGAGAGTTTTGTTAAATTTTGTAGTCGTTGATTATTTTCTTTTTGTGCAGAATTTGTTTGTTCAATCTGTACATTTACATCTGTTAGATTTTTTAAATCTGTTTGTATATCATTTATAGTTTGCGTTAATTTTGCTAAAGTGGCTTCATCATTTGCCATTTGTTGCTGTTTGCTTTGCAATGCTTTTTTTGCTGTTTGTAAGAGATTTTGTTGTTTAGATATATATTGATATTTAGGTAATTCTTCTGTTAATTTGACAATATTCACATTTAGTGAAGTGGATTTTATTTCAAAATCTTTTTGTACTAGGGATAATTTTTCTTGAATATTAGGGAGTATTTTTGCTTTAGCTGTTAATGCTGACTGATATTCATTGATTTTTTGCTGTATTTGCTGTTGATTAATAGCAGTATTTATAATTTTTTCATTTTCTTTGATATTTTGTTCTAAAACCGTAAAATCTTTTTCTAATTGTTTTAAATCATTTTTATCTTGATTAATGATTTGTTCTAAATTTACAAGGCAATCTTTAGGCATCAATGGATTGAAGTCATAATTCATATTTTCAGGAAGTATGATTGTTTCTATATATTGCTTAATACTGTTATTAATCAAGAGAAAATCTTTTTTGAGGGCATTGAAGCGTTCTTTTAATTTTTCTTGTAATTGTTGGTAGGGTTTAGTATTGAAGATTTTGCGGAAAATATCACTGCGTTCTTTTGTCGAAGCATGGATTAATTTTAAAAATTCTCCTTGAGCAATCATGGTTATTTGCGTAAATTGATTTACATCAAGACCGATTAACTCATTTATGGCAGAGTTCACTTCTTTTATGCCTGTTATTGGCTGTTGATTGGGTGGATAAAATTCTGCTTGAGCTTTTTCTTTGACGAAGCCATTTCCTTTTTTGGCAGGGCGAAGATATTCAGGATTACGGCGAATAGTGTATGACTCATTGTTGTATGAAAATATCATTTCTACAAATGTAGGTGTGTTTTTGTCGGCGTATTTACTGCGAAGCATTTCATTTTCACGGATACCACCACTAGTATGACCATAGAGGGCAAAAGTAATAGCATCAAAAATTGTAGTTTTACCTGCACCTGTATTGCCACTGATTAGATAGATACCTTTATTGCCTAATAGACTCATATCCAATTCATATTTATCAGCATAAGCACCGAAAGCTGATATAGTTAATTTTAAAGGACGCATTATTTTCCCTCCCAGATATCTTGGATTAATTCTTGTAAAATATCTATTTGCTTATCATTTAAATTTTGATTATTTTGTTTGCAATATAATTCTTCAAAGAGATTTAATGGCGTTTTTAAATTGGCAATATCTGTAGTTTCGATATTTTGGACTGTTTTGGTACGAAGGTTATCATAGGTCAGTTGCATGATATTAGGATAGATAGAACGCAGACGATTGATGGCATCAGGAATATCTTCTTCATCAGTGAGTGTTATGGCTAAATAATCATTTGTATTTGTCTGTTCATAATTGCTCTTTAGCGTTAATTCTGCATAAGAGCCTTTTAATTTACGCATATCATGAAGAAATGAAAGTTTTTTTTCATAAATGGTCAATTTATTTTTTTGTGGAAAATCAAGGATAGTAACAGTTTTTTCTTGATTAGCTTCGGAAAAAGAATATTTTAATAAAGTTCCGCAATAACGAATTTTTTCAGTTAAAACATTTTGCGGTGTATGCAAATGACCAAGTGCTACATAATCGAAATCTTGAAATAATTGGGCATCGACATTATCTATACCGCCGACGATAATTTCTTCAGAGTCGCAAGTGTAAGCACCTGTTACGAATTGATGAGCGATTAAAATATTGCGTTCATCTGGATTTAAAGATATTTGCTTTAGAGCTATTTTTACTGCTTGATTATAAGAAGTGATTTCTTCATCAGGAAAATAACTTCTTACAATAGCTGGTTTGATAAATGGCAAAAGATAAAAATTGATATTGCCATGTTCATCTTTTAAGGTAATATGAGAGATTTTGCCATCATAAATGGGTGAGATAAAAATATTATTGTCTTTAAATAAATTCGCTCCAAAAGCTACACGTTGGGCACTATCATGATTACCGCTGATAATAAAAACGGGCAGATGTAACTCTGCCCAAGATGTTAAAAATTCATCAAATAATTGTATAGCTTGATTGGTAGGAACGGATTTATCAAATACATCACCAGCAATCATAACAGCGTCAATAGCTTCTTCTTTTGCCATTTGAAGTATTTGTTTATGGATATGCCTTTGGTCTTCATATAGAGAAAAACCATTGAGATTTTTACCGAGATGAAGGTCGGACAAGTGCATGATTTTCATAAAGTATCCCTTTCCTAAATTAAATATATTGAGATTTATTTTTCTAATTGTATAGTGGCAAAAGTACGACCACATTCGCAAGTATGTTTATAATCAATGGAAGCTGTGAGTTTAGTTTGGAAGCGAATGATAGGCATTGCTTCAAATGTTAAAGGAGTAATGACTAATTTATTATCAACAACTTCTGGATAGAGATAATCATCTTGTACATGAACATGATTATGTTCACAAGTGAAAATGATACCTGCAAAGCCAAAATACTTAGACATATAGACTTTAGCTAATGGATGATGGAAATGATGTTCGATTTCATCAAGTGTTGTATCTTGGAAGTTATCAATTAAAACAATGATTTTTGGCGGCAAGTGATCAACATTTCGTTCAATCATGGTTTTTAAATTTTTAGCACTGATGATTAAAGATGTAGCATTGAAAATGCCAATAACATCAATAGCAGCATCTACGCTATTACAAGGAAGTACTGTAGCACCTAATGCTTCAGCTGCATAATGTAAGTCCAATAAATATTGAGAGCTATAATTACCACAGATAATCAAAGTTGATGTTTTATTAATATCATTACTAGCTAAAGGTCTGATAGCGATATCGATATTGCGTGCAATATCGTCTGCTGTAAAACCGCGATATAAACCGCTGATTGTTCGGTTAAAACGCAAAGTTTGACTAAGTGGGCCTGTTAATAAATCAAAGGCAGATGCTTGAATAAGTTCATCTCTAGTAGTTACAGGGAGATTTCTTATATCAGATAAAGTTTTTATATCTTCAGCATGAATATCAAGACCATTGTATTTCTTTTTGTAGAAAGAGGATTTTTCTAATGCCCAACGAAGATTTTTGCGAAAGCGTTGTAAAATGAGTTCGATTTTTTCTTCAGTTGGCATCATTTCTACTCTAGGATTGATGACCATGATTTATTCTCCTTTTTGATAATGACTAAAATTACCAATGACGATATCAGGGAATTCTTCGTGTAATTGGCGAATAAATTCTTTAGTGCCGATAGCTTTAGTAAATGGTGGCATGATTTCAGCAAAAGCATCAGGGTCGATATTTAAATTGCGGATTTGAATCATATTTACAGGATTTTCATGTAAAAATTCTTTCCATGCTTTAAATTCACTTTCGCTATCATTAAAGCCAGGGAAATAAAGCATATTTAAAGAAATATGCACGCCATGTTCATGAGCGTAGCGAATGGATTCTTTTACATTATCAAGTTCATAACTACCGCGATAATAAGCTTTGTAATTTTCAGGAATAGCACTGATAATACTTACACGCATACTATCAAGACCAGCATCAACAATGCGTTTGATACCTTCTGTATAGCCAGCATTGGTATTTATATTGATTTGACCTTTGTCTGTTTTTTTGCGGATTTTTTCAATAGCAGGCACGATATTGTCTACAGCAAGAGAAGGTTCACCTTCACAGCCTTGACCAAAACTGATGATGGCATCAGGTGCTGTTTCTAAATGATAGATACCGATTTGAGCAATTTCTTTTGGTGTAGGACGGAATTTTATGCGACTTTGTGGAGATGGACAGCATTCAGCAGGTTGAAGAGAGATACAGCCAAAACAATTAGCATTGCAAACTGGAGAAGATGGAATACCAGCTTCCCAACGGCGATAAAATAGATTTTGAGCTGTGCAACAATGCCATGTTAAAGAACAATTACCTAAATGTTCAACAAGGCGATTATCAGGTAAATCTTTTTGAACGCGTTTAACTAATTTATGCAAATTGCGAGTATTGTAATGCGCTGGGTCCCATTTATCATTTTCATCAGTGTACATAGCTGCTACATAAAGTTCATCTTTGTAAACAACAACAGCAGTATAGCCATAAAGTGGAAGCATTTGAGCGTCATCTTCTTTTTTGAAGGCTGGCATATATAAACGAGTATAACCAGCAGGCAAGATGGCAGCTACGGCATTGCCCATGATAGGCATGATTTCATCACCGTATTTGGCAAGTGGTAAACGGTCTGGTAAAAACATTAAGTCAGCAGATTCTGGAAGTGGAATTAAATCATCTGGGGAAAGTTCGATGATATCTGTTCCAGTTCTAGCTAAAGCTTGGAAACCTTTTGGGGCATCTAGGATATTACCATCTTCATCAGCATATAATGCACGAATATCAGCCATTATTTTTATCCTCCTGTTTTACTTTATTTTTCTTTGCTTTTTTAGGATTGTATTTATTCATAGCCATATCGACAGAATCATTAACGATACATTCTACAGCAGGGATGAGATATTTAATCGCTTCATCAACAGCTATTTTATCTTCTTGAGGAAATGGAGCAAGAACATGATTTACTACACTCCAACCAGGGAGAGGTCTACCAACACCGAGTCTTACACGTGGGAAATTTTCACTGCCTAAATGAGCGATTAAAGATTTTATACCATTGTGTCCGCCAGAACTACCTTTTTTGCGAATGCGAATAGCACCAGCAGGGATATCCATATCATCATGAGCTACAATGATATCTTCTGGAGTTACTTTATACCAACGCATTAAAGGACCAAGGGCTTCACCGCTATTATTCATATAAGTTTGCGGTTTAACTAGTAAAATTTTTTCAGTGCCAATGCGACCTTCCGCAATTTGAGCATTGAATTTATCTTTCCAAAGATTTATATTAAGATGCTCAGCTAGTGCATCAACGAGCATAAAACCGACATTATGGCGGGTTTTGGCATATTCATTACCAGGATTGCCAAGACCTACAATTATTTTCATTAAATTACCTCCAAGACAATATATAATAATTAATATTTTAGCATAAAAACAAAAACAAAAGCACTAGAGTTTTTCTAGTGCTTGTTTATTTATGATTTTTACTTTTCCACGAGTGAGTTCTACATATCCTTCTGTAGAAAAATATTTGAGCATACGAGTTACTACTTCACGAGCTGAACCCATTAATTTGGCTATTTGTTCATGAGTCATATTGATTTCATCAGAATTAGTAGTATTACTTTCATTGAGTAAAAACTCAGCAAGTCTTTTATCAAAACTGGTGAACATCATCTGTTGCATAGCCCAGGTTACAGTGCATAACCGTTTAGTAGCAAGTTTATAAGTGATAGCTTCAAGATGGATATTTTCATTCATGACTTTGGCAAAAGCACAAGGCAAGATTTGAATAAGCTCACAATCAGTTAAAGCTTCAATGTAAATCTGAACCTCCCACGACTAAAGTCGCGGGGTTCTCGGTCAAGTATTCTAACGAATACAGTATCTCCGAGCTATCCCCATAGTTCCTACGGTTCTTGTATATGTTATTTAAATTTAAGTATGTTTAATATTCTTAATCCTTCATTTCTAATATTTATAGCTGCATTTATATCTCTATCATGATGTGTTTTACATTTAGGACAGTTCCATTTTCTAACATTTAAGTTTTTTACTTCGGTATTTTTATATCCACAAATATGACATAATTGGCTTGAAGGATAAAATTTATCTATTTTGACAATAATTTTACCAAACCATTTGGCTTTATATGATAGTTGTCTCATAAACTCTGACCAACTAACATCAGCTATATTTCTTGCTAATTTATGATTTTTCATCATGTTTTCAACCTGCAAATCTTCAAGACAGATTACATCATAATTTCTGATAAGTTGACATGTCACTTGATGAAGTAAATTGCGTCTTTGATTAGCAATTCTATCATGCAATTTAGCCACTTTTACTCTAGCCTTTTCCCAATTTGAACTTCCTTTTGTTTTTCGAGAAAGCTCTCTTTGGAATTTAGCTAATCTAGTCAGTGATTTTTGCAAGTATTTAGGATTGCTATATTTTACTGCATCTGAGGTTATGATAAAATCCTTTATTCCTAAATCTAAACCGACATATTTATTCGTTCTGATAAATTCAGGTTGAGGCACATCTGTACAACATAGTGCAACGTAATATTTTCCACTAGGAGTCTGTGATACTGTCGCACTTAAAATTCTACCTTCTATTTGGCAATATTTATCTCTTATTTTTATCTTGCCTATTTTAGGTAGTTTTATTTTATTTCCTAAAAATCCAATGTTGTTATTTGTCATATTTGTTTTATACGATTTATACCGATTCTTTTTAGATTTGAATTTAGGAAAGCCTGCTTTTTGTCTATTAAAAAAGTTTTTATATGCTGTATCTAAATTCTTTAAAGCATTTTGTAAAGAGGATTTATCTGGTTCTTTGAGCCACTTTTTTTCTTTTTTTAATTGAGTAAGCTCTTTTGAACACTCATTATAACCTATGGTCTTCTTATTTTGTTCATATGCTTTAATTCTTCTATCTAAAAAGTGATTATATATAAAACGTACACAGCCAAAAGTTTTTTGAAGTAAACTTTCTTGTGTTTTGTTGGGGTATATCCTAAATTTATAAGCTTTTTCCATAATAAACACTTACTCTTTCTTCTGATTTTGGATATATTCTATAATTTATATCCTCTGTCATATATTACTTCCATACTATCATCTAATATAATCATGACATATCTATAGTAATATAACAAGTGTTTATATATTAACTACTTATTTTAAATAATATATACAAAAACTATAGGTTCTACTTTAGTCGTATTATGAGGTCTCGTTCATATAGAAACGCTACTTTCTATACAGTTCTCTTATGAACTTCCGTTACTTTCATAACGGCACAGACTATATCTTATCTCTCAGCTTTACCTGTTAGAGTCTGTCCACTTCCTCAGTCAATCGCTTACTGAGTACTTC
>NZ_KB899618.1:0-8123 GCF_000378365.1 Megamonas rupellensis DSM 19944
AAATCCGTTGAAGATTTTATAAAAGAGTTAAAATCTTATATAAAATATTATAATACAAAACGGATAAAGATAAAACTAAAAGGACTTAGTCCTGTAGAATACAGAACTAAGTCTCAATTAGTAGCTTAATTAATATGTCCAATATTTTGGGTGCATATCAAAACTATAGATATTGCTTTTTATTTGTAAATATAAATAAATGATATTTTTTTATTTTATAAATTGGGATAATTAAGCTGAAAAAATAACTAAATAATCCATTTTATTGTCCTGCTAGTACAACTAAATTGATAAATTTTTCGCTAGAATAAATTTAAAGAATATAGCAGAAGGTGATTTTATGGTAGATTTTTCAGCACAATATAGATTGATTGGGGCAAGAATAGCTTATTTTCGCAAATTAAAAAGATATACACAAGAAGAATTAGCATTTAGAGCTTCAATAAGCACATCATATTTATCAAGAATTGAAAGAGGAATTTATAGTAAAGGAGTACCGATATCTACATTAATGCAAATAAGTAAAGCTTTGGATATTGATATTAAATTGTTATTTGAAGAAAAAATTTAGAGAAAAGTAAATAAAAAATATAGAAAGATATAATAGCTTTAAACTCAAAAAAGATATGATATAATATAGATTAATATCTTATGTAGAAGGTGGCTATTTATAATGAGCGAAAATTGTAATCATGATTGTGCAAGTTGCGGTACGACTTGTGGAGAACGTACAGCTCCTCAAAGTTTATTAGCACCAAACAATCCAAGTTCAAATATTAAAAAAGTAATTGCTGTAATGAGTGGTAAAGGTGGCGTTGGTAAATCCTTAGTTACTTCTATGATGGCAGTAACAATGCAACGTCGTGGCTATAAAACAGCAATTTTAGATGCTGATATCACAGGTCCATCTATACCAAAAGTGTTTAATCTTAAAGAAAAAGTAACAGGAACACAAGAAGGCATGACACCAGCACAGACAAAAACTGGTATAAAAATCATGTCTACAAATTTGATTTTAGATAATGAAACAGATCCTGTTGTTTGGCGTGGCCCTATTATTGGTGGAGTAGTAAAACAATTTTGGAGCGATGTAAACTGGGGTGAAGTAGATTATATGTTTGTGGATATGCCTCCAGGAACAGGTGATGTACCACTTACTGTATATCAATCTTTGCCAGTTGATGGCATAATCGTAGTTACAACACCACAAGAACTCGTATCTATGATTGTAGAAAAAGCTGTGAATATGGCTGGATTACTCAGTGTGCCAATTATTGGTATTGTAGAAAATATGTCTTATTTTGTTTGCCCTAATTGCAATGAAAAACATTATATTTTTGGTAAATCAAAAATTGAAGAAGAAGCTAATAAATATGGTATAAAACATACAGCTACACTTCCAATAAATCCAAGTTTAGCCCAAAAATGTGATGAAGGTAGCTTTGAAACTTTTGAAGGCGATTTTTTAAATTCTTTAGGTAGCATTTTAGAAGGAAAATAATTCATAAAAATAGAATTTAATAAGTAAACTAAAAAGTCTTTCTGTTTAAGCAGAAAGACTTTTTTTATAAAAAATATTTAAGATTAGAGGGAGTAAGATGAGTCAGCAAGTATATTTACCAAGTTATAGTATTGGTGAAGATGTATATAAGAGAGTACCTCAAATCTGCAGTAATTATGGCAAAACGGCAATTGTAATTGGCGGTGAAATTAGTTTAAGTAAAGTAAAAGATAAATTGCTTACTGCGATGAAAGGGACAGATATAAATTTATTGGATTTTATTTGGTATGGAGGTAATGCTACACGAGAAAATATTGAACGATTAAAAAATATGAAAACAGTGCAAATGGCAGATATGATATTTGCTGTTGGCGGTGGTAAAAGTATGGATACATGCAAAGCTTTAGCAGATATGCTGAAAAAGCCAGTATTTACATTTCCGACAATAGCATCAAATTGTGCTCCTGTTACAGCTTTATGTATTTTATATGGCAAAGATAAAGTAGAATTTTATGATGCACAAAAACCAGCTATTCATTGTTTTATAGATACAAAAATCATAAGTAATGCACCTATAAAATATTTGCGTGCTGGCATTGGTGATGCTTTATCTAAACAATATGAAGTTTGTTTTAATACAAGAGGTAGAGTTTTAAATCATACAAATAATTTAGGGGTACAAATAGCAAAAGATTGCTCAGAAAGATTACTGCAATATGGAGTAAAGGCAGTAGATGATGCTCAAAAAAATATTGTATCTGATGAATTTATCCAGACTGTATTGACGATTATTGTAAATACAGGATTAGTTTCTGTTTTAGTAAATTTAAATTATAATAGCAGTTTGGCTCATTCACTTTATTTAGCTAGTGTGAAAATACCAGATTGTAAAAATCATATGCATGGTGAGATTGTCAGTTTAGGTGTATTATTATTATTACTTGTAGATAAGCAATTAATACAGGCAGAGAAAGTATATGATTTTAATCAGAAACTAGATTTACCTACTTCTTTAATAGATGTAGGGATAAAAGATGTAAAACAAATAATTGATTTAATTTTACAAGATAAATATTTAAGTTTTGCTCCATATAATATCACAAAAGAGATGATAAAAGAAGCAATAGATATGCTCGAAGCCTTAAAGCATAAGAAAACTTTTTGAGTTCTAAAATATTTTGATATATAATATATGTATTGGTTTTTCACGAAAGTTGTAAGATAAGTAATAGATTATTTTTTATCAAGAATGAGAAAAAATATTTTGCAGTAGTGAGTGTACTCTGATTGTGATATACTAATAAAAGATTAAGTTATTACGCCATTAATAATAGAAAGGGATTTGCATGATAGAATTACCAAGCATTCAACAATTAGAAAATTTTATTATTTATAGCAAAGTAAAAGATATAGCAACGGCAGCTAGAGAAGCAAATGTTACTCGTTCGGCATTTAGTTTTCAAATGAAAAAATTGGAAGAAATAGTTGGTACTCAATTAGTTGTTCACGGAGAAAATACAATAGAACTTACTAAAGAAGGTCAAATCTTCTTAGCTAAAGCGGAAAAAATCGTATCGGAATTAAAACAATCTTTAAGTGAAATGAAAAAATTAGCTGGAGAAGAAGTTTCTTTATCTGTAGGTGCGTTGATGTCTTTAGGTGATGTATTTATCAATCAGCACTTAACTTATTTTAAAAAATACAACACTAATATAAAGATTAATGTTTATAATTTAGAAGCAAAAGAATTGATAAATCAGTTAGAAGCAGATAAATTAGATATAGTATCATCATTTTCCTTAAAGGATTTACAAGATGATGAATATGAAAATATATTTTTCTGTGATGAAGAAATGGTTTATTATGCTCCAAATATTGAGCATTTAGGTAATATTATCAATGTAGAAGAAATCGCTCAATATCCAATGGTACAGTATTCTCCATATTATTTAATGAATGCTACTATAAAGAATTATTTTAATAAATTAGGTTGTCATCCTCAAGTGGAAGCTTGGTTTGCTACTCCATATACGATTATGCATTATTGTCAACAAAATCAGGTGGGGGCTGTATTGCCAAAACGCTTGTTAAATGCTATGGGATTTTTTGATGGTTATTATGATATAGAACCAGATTTTACTTTAAAATGCCATCTATTGTATAAAAAAACAAATCCAAAATATAAATATATAAAGATTTTCATTGATTATATCAATACTTTATATAATAAAAATAACAATAATTGAGTTTAGTGTATGCAGGATAATTAAAAATATGAATTAAAATCGTCAGTGTAAAAAGCTGGCGATTTTTTTATGATAAAATGTATGATTTTATCGTTAAAATGGATAAATTTGTGTTATAATAATAAACTATAATGTAATGATGTTAATCTAGGAAGTGATTTTATGACAAGAATTTCAGTTGAATTAGTACCAAGAGATGTTGAAGTATTAAAAGAAGAAGTAAAAACAATAAAAGAAAAATTAAGCGATGTTGATTTCATTAATATTCCAGATTTGTTGAGTTGTGATACTAGAAGTTGGGACGGAGCAAATATTGCAAAAGCTTATTTCGATGATGTAGTACCACATCTAAGAGCGATGGATTTTGATTTTACAAAAGATTTACCGATAAAAGATAAATTGAGAGAATATAATATAAAAGAAGTTCTTGTTATAGAAGGTGACCCACCACAAAGTATGCTTTATCAAGTATATCCAACAATAAGTACAGATATTATTAAAAAATTTAGTGAAGAAATGCCAGAAATTACAGTATATGCAGGAATTGACCAATATCGCAGTAGTATGAAAGAAGAAGAATATCGCATTCGTCGTAAGCAATTAGCTGGAGCAAAAGGATTTTTTACACAACCATTTTTTGATATGCGTTATTTAGAAATGTATGCAGACCTTTTAGATGGTTTAGATATTTATTGGGGAGTTTCTCCAGTTTTATCCGAACGCTCTGTAAGCTATTGGAGAAATAAAAACAATGTTATTTTTCCAAAGGACTTTGAACCAACATTAGAATGGAATATAGAATTTGCTCGTAAAGTGATAGAATTTGCTCGCAAACATAATCATAATGTTTATTTAATGCCAATAAAAGCAAAAATAATGCCATACTTAGAAGGTGTTTTCGCTAAATAATAAATCTAAAAGCTGTGAAATAAATTTTTTTCACAGCTTTTTTTATTTACAAATTTACAATTGAATTCTATAATAGTCATATAAAAAACTGAAAATTAAGTAAAATTTTAAAAATTTTTTATAGTATGATAAATTTTTATTATGATATTGAATTTGGGAAAAGGGGAAAGTGTTATGTTTAAGATTTTAAATAAGAAAGTTTTACATGAAAATATTTTACAATTTACTTTAGAAGCTCCTTTGATAGCGAGAAAAGCAGAACCAGGTCAATTCGTGGTGTTAAGAGTTAATGAATATGGAGAGCGAGTGCCATTAACTATTGCTGATTTTGATAGAGAAAAAGGAACTATAGATATTATTTTTATGGTAATAGGTGCTTCAACTACTGTATTAGCATCATTAAATGCAGGCGATAGTATTTTAGACTTAGTTGGCCCTTTAGGTAAAAAAACAGATATTAGACCTGATATGGGAACTGTAGTTTGCATAGGTGGTGGAATAGGTGTTGCTCCAATTTATCCTATTGCTAGAAAGATGAAACAAGTGGGTAATCATGTGATAACAATTATGGGAGCAAAAAATAAAGATATTTTGATTTTGAAAGATGAAATGGAAAAAATATCTGATGAAGTTATTGTTACTACAGATGATGGCTCTTATGGTATAAAAGGATTTGTAACGACAGTACTACAGCAATTAATTGATAAAGGAATTGATATTGCTGAAGTAGTAGCTATTGGACCTGTCATCATGATGAAAACTGTGGCAGATACAACTAGACCATATAATATTAAAACGATTGTTAGTCTAAATCCTATTATGGTAGATGGTACAGGAATGTGTGGTGGCTGCCGTGTACAAGTTGGTGATGAAACAAAATTTGCTTGTGTAGATGGGCCAGAATTTGATGGTCATTTAGTAGATTTTGTGAATTTGATGGAAAGACAACGTATGTATAGACCTAAAGAAGAAATTGAAAAAGACCATATTTGTCGTTTAGCTAAAAAGGTTGAAGAAATGGAGGAAAAATAATATGCCTTTAGTAATGCAAAAACATGAAATGCCAGAACAAGACGCTAATGTTCGCAGAAATAATTTTGATGAAGTGGCTTTAGGATATACAGAAGAATTAGCCTTAGCGGAAGCTAATCGTTGCCTTCATTGTAAAGTGCCACATTGTAGAAAAGGTTGTCCTGTAGATATCGATATACCAGCTTTTATTGCTAAAATAAAGGAAGGCGATTTTGAAGGAGCAAATGCAAAAATCAAAGAAGCTAGTAGTTTGCCTGCTATTTGTGGACGCGTTTGTCCTCAAGAAAATCAATGTGAAAAATATTGTGTAATGGGAATGAAAGGCGAACCTGTGGGTATTGGTCGTTTGGAAAGATTTGTAGCGGATTATTGCATGCAAAATTGTGAAGAAAAAATAGAAAAAACAGTAAAAGATGATGCTCAAAAAGTCGCTATTATTGGTTCGGGACCAGCAGGATTAGCTTGTGCAGGTGATTTAGCGAAAAAAGGCTATCAAGTAACAATTTTTGAAGCTTTACATACAGCAGGTGGAGTATTATCTTATGGTATTCCAGAATTTCGTTTACCAAAAGATAAGGTTATAAAACCAGAAATTGATAATTTGCGTAAGATGGGTGTAAAAATAGAAGTGAATTCTGTAGTAGGTAAATTATTTACAGTTGATGAACTTATGCAAGAATTTAATTTTGATGCTGTATTTATTGCTACAGGAGCAGGTTTACCTCATTTTATGAATATTCCTGGTGAAAATTTAAATGGGGTATATTCTTCAAATGAATTTTTGACGAGATGCAATTTAATGAAAGCATATTGTTTTCCAGAATATGCTACGCCTATTAATGTAGGGAAAAAAGTAGCTGTAGTAGGTGGCGGTAATGTAGCTATGGATTCTGCTCGAACTGCTTTGCGCTTGGGAGCAGAAAAAGTATATATTGTTTATCGCAGAAGTGAAAAAGAATTGCCAGCAAGACGTGAAGAAGTAGAACACGCCAAACAAGAAGGTATAGAATTTAAATTATTGAATAACCCGGTAGCTATTTTAGGTGATGAAAAAGGATATGTAAAAGCCATTCGTTGTATAAAAATGGAATTAGGCGAACCTGATGCTTCAGGTCGTAGACGCCCTGTGGAAATACCTAATTCAGAATTTGATATTGATGTGGATACTGTGGTCATTTCTATTGGTCAAGAGCCAAATCCATTGATACAATCGACTACTCCAGATATGCAGACAAATAAGAGAGGTAATATCATAGCTGATGAAGAAACAGGAAAAACTACAAAAGAAGGTGTTTTTGCTGGTGGTGATATTGTAACAGGAGCTGCAACTGTTATTTTGGCTATGGGTGCAGGTAAAAAAGCTGCTAAAGCTATTGATGAATATTTGATAGAAAAACGCAATAAATGATAAATTTAAATAGATTGATTTTAGGGCAAAGATATGTTGACCGAAAATCAATCTATTTTTTTTAGAAAAATTTTTTGCTATAATGCTTTTATATTTGAATAGAATTTTTTTAGAGGTATAAAATGAGTTTAATGAATTTTACAAGTATAGATTTTGAGACAGCTAATAAAAATCGTGATAGTGCTTGTAGTGTAGCTGTAATTGTTATTGAAAACGGTAGAATGGTGGATAGTTATAATTCACTTATAAGACCGCCAGAAATGTTTTTTGAAGAAGGTAATATAAAAATACATGGAATTACTCCGCAAATGGTAGAAAATGCACCTACTTTTGCAGATATATGGAAAGATTTACGTATGTATTTAGATAATCGAATAGTTATAGCACATAATGCTTTTTTTGATATGGGCGTATTGCGCAGTTGTATTTGGAAATATAATTTAGCTAAACCACAGTTTAAAACAGCATGTACTGTTCAAATTGCTAGAAAAGTATGGCCACAGTTACCAAATCATAAATTGAATACATTGGGAGAATTTTTTCAGATACAATTTAAACATCATGATGCTTTAGATGATGCAAAAGTTTGTGCAAAAATTCCTTTAGTTGCAGGCAGAACTGTAGGTGTGGATAATATGGATAGTTTATTAAGAAAAATAGGTTTAGAAGCAAAAATATTTAAATCATAAAAACTTATAAAAAAGTGTTGACAAAAAACATTTTATAGTGATATAATAAATATCGCATTCGACGCGAGTGCCAAATGCGGAAGTGGCGGAATTGGCAGACGCGCTAGACTTAGGATCTAGTGTCTTTCGGCGTGCAGGTTCAAGTCCTGTCTTCCGCACCATTTGAAATTATAGGCTTTACAGATTTTCTGTAAAGCCTTTTTTGTTTTTTATAAGATGGATTGTATAATGAAGTGCGACACCTAGAAAAATAAAAAACTCATTATGAATTTTCGTGTAAAATAAAGTTACCACACAAAACCTACACGAAAGGAAAATTCATAATGAGCTATCATCAT
>NZ_KB899619.1:0-7618 GCF_000378365.1 Megamonas rupellensis DSM 19944
TGTTTCAAAGTCTTGATAAATCTAGTATTTAAAGGCTTTTTAGTAGTTTGAAGTATTTCCTTTTTTTATTGCTTTTAAAAAGTTTGCCCCTTTTTTGCCCCTTTTAAAAACTAAGGGCTTGTAATTTATTTTTAACTTCATTATTCATAGCATCAGTAACATGAGTATAAATACTCAATGTTGTATTAGGGTCATTATGTCCTACACGTTGCATAATAGCTTTTAATGGTATATTATACTCTGCTAATATACTAATATGAGTATGGCGGAAAATATGACTTGATATCTTTTTATCTGTAATTTTTAGTTTTCTTAATTTACTATTGATATATTGAATATTAAAAGGGTTGCCAGTGCTATTTGTAAAAATATAGCCTCTATCTTTATATTTTTTACAATTCCAGCTGGCAAGCCTTTTATTTTCTAAAATTATAGTATCAAGTATATATTTTGCTCTATTATTTATAGTAACATCACGATATGAATAAATATTTTTAGGTGTACCACGTTGTATATCTTCGCCATTATGTGCAGATTTTAAAAGAGTACTATTTATTTTAGAATTTTCCTTATCATAATCTTGAACACGCAAGGCGAGTAATTCCCCACAACGTAAACCAGTAAGAGCGATAAATTCCATAGCTAAAGCAATACGAGAATTTATTTTTTTTAATTGATGTAAACATGATTTTAATTCATCAGCATTTAGAAATTTATTTTGTAATTTATGAACTTCTTTTTTTGTAGCAGGTCTTTTTTTTAATTTTATTTCTATAAAATCGCTTATATCCTGTATATATTGTGATTTTTTAGCATATTTCATTATAGATTTTATAATTACCAACGTACCATTTGAATAACTATATGATAATTTTTCAGTATAGTACATATCTTGAATTATTTTTTCTGCTATTGCTGGCGTAAAATCAATAAATAACATATCTGAAATGGCTTTTTCTATACGCTTTATATAATTTTTATGATTTATTCTTGTATCAACTTTTACAGTTGGGGCGGTATATTCTAGCCATTCATTAGCAACTTGTATAAAGGTTAAATTATTAATCTTTTCAAGTTGCTTTTTTTCTGCTTTATTTATTACATCATTAAATTTAGCTTGTAATAATTCTCTAGCTTTTCTTTTGGCGTGAGTTGTATTGCTGTTTAATGTAACAGATAATTTTATCATTTTATTAGTATTAGGATTTAAGAACCTTTCACAAAATTTATATCTAATACCTTTTGAGTTTATAACTTTCTCAATCCACATAATAAACCACCTTTTCAATGTATTATCTTCACATAAACCACATCTATATAAATGCTCATATAATAATTGAAAATCACTGAAATACTATATGGATAAAATAAAAAGCATATAAAAATATGCTGGATAAATTTTATAAAGTTCTCATCATAATACAGTAAAATAAATCTGCTAGTGTTTCATCAGCATGAAGCGATTATCATAAATCAACTTCAATATATAAATCATGCTCATTATTATTTGCTAGTGCTTGTAATCGAATTAACTCATTTGCTTGAAGTTCTTTGGCAAAAGTCATAAAGTCAGCCATGTTTTCAGTATTTAAGCAGTTTATATATCTTTGTTTGTCGTTTACAGGTATAACGATAGGTAAGATATGAGCTTGCAAGCAACTATAAACAATTAAAGCCCTACCAACTCGACCATTGCCGTCTGAAAATGGGTGTATATGCTCAAATTGTATATGCTGGCGTAAGATACTTTCTATTATTTCATCAGTATTTTTTGCCAATTCTATTTGATATTGTAAATTGGCTCGCCAATCTTCTAACGCACTAGGCACTAAATAAGGCGGTGTCGGTGTAAAATCAGCCCCAATTACTAAATTAGGTATAGTTTTAAATCTACCTGCTACGCCGTCAATAGCATTATTACATAAGATAGCATGAATAGATTTTATAAACTCATTATTTATTGATGCATCATGTTTTAAATCATCAATCATTTGATTAATATAAGATTTATAATTCAATACCTCGTTAAGTTCTCGCATATTCATAGCACGAGGGATATAATTATCAATCAAAATACTTTTTGTTTCCCCTTGTGTCAATGTATTGCCTTCTATGGCGGTGCTATGATGTGCCATTCTAACCAGTAAATCAGAAAAATAATCATTTGATAAATAAATTCTTTCTTTCAATAAATTCACCTCGATACAAAAAATTTAACCGCCAATACAAGCGATTTTAAAGCATAGCCTATTAGATAATATCAAGGCTCAAGCTTGAGTTTTGAAAATGAGTAAACTTAATAAAGCCAATAACACATCAATCTTTTTTGATGAAATATTAGCCAATTTCAGCCCTTTTATTTTGTTGGTGCTTATGATTGTACCTATAAAAAGCCTTATATATTACCGCCTAAAGTATTTATCTTATGGCGGTATTTTTTACTTTTGAGATTTTTTAAACATGACATTTTCTAAGGTTTGACTCATTTTTCTAAGGTGGTAATTTACCACTGTTACATATGTTATTCAATTATTTTTGAAAGTCCAAAATTGGACTTTCAGAAATAACATATATTTTTAAGCTTATATCATGTTTATAATGTGGTGCATTGTATGCATGTCTTTATTTTAACCAACGTAAAAATGCGTTCGTTAAGATGTAAAATTTCTAACAATCTAAAACTGCTAAAATAACAGTTTTAAATATATTGTTTTTAGCCAACGCAAAAATGCAGGGGCTAAAAGTTTTACTTCAGCTATTTAATAATTAATTGCTTAGGCAATGCAATCAATCATCAGATAAATAGGTACTTGCCTAGTGTATCTATTTATTAATAGTATTATTTATTAAACTATCCTTTAATTTTTCCAGTTTTTTATAAATATTTATATGTTGTAACATTAAATCTTTGCAGTTAGTGTCCTCAAAAAATAATAATTTATGATTAAAGAAAATATTATCTATATCAGTAGTAAAAATTTTTTCTTGTTCTAATAGTTTAGATAATTTATCTAAATTACTATTAATAGCGGTATTAACAATACTAAGAGATAAAGTATTTAATAAATCTTTTTCTCTACTATAAAAATGTTTAGAATAACAATCATCTAATATTTTTTTCAAATAGGATATATCAACTTCTATTTTTTGATTAGATGTATCATCAATATTTATATTAAATAATAATGTTTTAGTAGGCTTAAAAGAAAAACTTAATGATATATTTTTTTGTTCTTGAATGGACAAAATATCTGCTATTCTTTGCGTTAAATCTTTAATATCTGCATTATCAAAAGGATTATCATATCGACCAATTAATTTATCTATGCTTACATTTAAAGCATTAGCAATTTGTATTAAGGTTTGATATTTGGGTTCACGTTTTTTGTTTTCATAAGCTACATAACTGGCATAAGGTATATTTAAAACCTCTGCAAAATCTCTAGCAGTTTTATATCCTGCTTTTTTTCTGTAATATTTTAAATTCTTTTGAAAGCTCATTTTATACCTCCTAAAAATATTATAATAGCTTAAAAGGATAAAATCAAACTAAATATAAGAAAAAATATAAACATGTTACTTGAAAAAAATTGATTTTAAATATATAATCTAAATAGGATAATTTTTATTAAAAATAGCTTAAAAAGATAAAAATAGGGTTGAGAAATGTTAAATTTAAATAAGAATAATTTTAATAATGCTATGGCTAAAAAGTTGTACAATCCTACAGATTTAGCAAAAGAAGCTGGCTTATCAGATACAACAATAAGCAAAATTATCAAAGATAGTGCTTTTAGTAGTTATAAATCACTAGGTAAGATAGCAAAGGCTTTAGATGTTGAACCTAAAGACTTAATACAAGAATAAAAAAACCGCCAATATATTTTTTGACGGTATTGATGAAAGGAGCAAAAGACATGGCAAAAAGTTTTTCTTTAGTTGCAGATAAAAGCAATAATATAAAAGCTTTTATATTCTCTACTGATAGCAACGCTGTTGATGAAATCCTAGCAATCTATCAAGAAAAAAGAAAAGATATAACAGTTCATCATAGTATAGTAGATGAAAAGACGCTTGATTTCATGAAGAACTTTATAAAACTAAACGAAAAATATTTAAAAGACTGTTAAAAAAGTGTAAAAAAAAGCCCTATATAACAATATATAAGGCTTGAAAAAGGTACTATATGAATTTAAAAGTTATAACAAGAGAAAAATATGTATTAGATGATAATGTATTCAATGGATTTTTTGAAAATGTATTTAATTTGACCGCCATTGAATATACGTTAAAAAGCATATTAAAAAATAAAGATGTAACGGATAAAACAAAAGAAAAAGCTTTACATCTTATATTAAAAAATTTGCATGATGTAAATGTTGATTTACTTAATGATTTAAAAAAAATAGTCCCTTGCAATAAAACAAGGAACGAATAAAAGACACTTATATTTTATAACAAATTCTAATAAAAATAAATACATGAGCATAAACCACATCTATATAAATGCTTATATAAAAGATTGTACTTCTAAGATTTTAAGGAGCAATAAAAAATGAGTACTATAGCAGATACGTTAGTAGATATCAGAATAAAAAATAATGATGTATATGTACAACTAAAGCATATATTGAAACTTTACGATTTCAGTCGTTCTACATTATGGCGGTTAATAAATGAAATGCGATTAATACCAAAATATAAAAAGGCTTTTCGTGATGTAAGCCCACAAAAAAAGCTGGTACATCTTGCCAGTTTTGAAGAATTTATACAATATAAACATCAAAAATATATGAAAGCTTGAGGGCGAAAAAATGAAAGATGAACAAGATATTATTATAACTTTAGGCAAAATGAACAATAGATATGAAAGATTTAATCTTGTAGATGATAGTTTTACTTTAGAAATGAAAGATTTAGAGACCAATATACACATTAAATTGATTGTATCTAAGCGAGATAAAAATAAAAATCAATTATATAGGCTAAATATGAACAAGAATACAAGTAAAAACATAGTGATTTATCAAAAAGTTAATGCAGTAACATTTCATTTTTTAGTTAATTGGATATCATTACATTTTAAAGATTAAAAATAATAAGCCCCTAAAATTGGGGCTTTTATATTACATAATTTAGGGCTATATAAAGCCCTTTATGACTTGATAAGGTTATTATCTTAATGACCATACATAAAAATATAAAGAAAGGAGCAAAAGAAAATGGCTTATAAAAAAGATGTGATTAGTATAAGAAATGGCGATATTTTAGAAATAACTAAAAGTAAAAGATTACCAGTTAAAAACAGACTAAGAAATAATAAGATGAATACTACATCAGAACAGCAGGAAAAAAGAAATATTAAATACGCTACTAATTTATTAAGATTGTTACAATTTATTAAGATTGTTACTTCTACAAAACTTTAACGAAAATGATTTATACTGCACATTGACATATGATAAGCCAGTATCAGGAGAAGAAGCAAAAAAATATCTAGCCAACTTTAGAAAAAGACTGCAACGATTAGCAAAAAAATTAGATGTAGAAGCAAAATATATTGTAGTAACAGAAATCGGCGGAAAAAATAAAATACATCATCATATTATTATTCATACCAGCAGAAATATTATCAAAATATCTCATATTCGTGATATATGGAAAAATGGATTTGTGAAAATAAAATTATATGGCGGAACTTTGCAAGACGCTGAAAACTTAGCCAATTATTTTATAAAGAAAAATAGAAATGCTTTTTATGTATTGCCTAATATATACAAAAAGCGTTGGAACTCTAGCCAAAACCTGCAAAAGCCCCAACGCTCAACGGCTGTTATACATCATAAAACTTGGAAAATACAGCCAAAAACCAAAAAAGGTTATTATTTAGACACACATTCAATAATAAACGGCTTTTATGAATTTGATAGCGGTGTAGAATACGAATATAAATTTTATAGACTGATACGTATAAAACCGCCAAAATCTAAATAATAAATACACGAACATTCATATAATATCATTATTTATTATATAAGTATATATGTTTATATATTTATAAACTAATAACAATAATTAATAAAGTTATATTTTAAATTTTAATATAGAATAGATATGTAATGTTAGCCGTTAAACAATCAAATAAAGTGATATTCTTTAATATAAATATATTACAAACATCTTACAACTATATTATAAGTAAACTATAAATATTATATGGCGGATTGCAATATAAAATCTTATATAGCCCCCAGTGTCTTATATATCAATGCTTTTTTTATACATCGGAGAGTCCACATTTATAAAAAATATGTCTAATCGCCGTATGGGGTGTGGTATATCTGCCATAAATGAAAATTTATGTCAAAGGTACTTCTAGAAATTTTTTATAGTGCGGGTAGCTTGCGAACCCCAACATTTAACTAGATATAAAAAAATAATTATGAATTTCCTTCCTTTTCCATTAAAAATATTGATATATAAGTATTTTTTTATAGAATTTGGGGAAATACATATATAAATATATTTTCTTATAAAATTTTACCAGCGAATTTTTTATAAAATCTTGATAGATATTGTAATTATTGACTTTATAAAATTATGGCTAATATCTTATATTTGCTGGTAAAATTTCTAAAAACCTTGCAATATCAATACTTTATAACTATAATGTAATTAATAAAACCTAATATTACTAGGGATAAACATCAACAGGTGCTGTACGAATACAATATGGTTATGCCCTATCTGTTCTACTAAAGTTAAGATAAACATCAACAGGTGCTGTACGAATACTGTGTGGAGGAAAGGCAAGTAATACTGGCCAGATATAGATAAACATCAACAGGTGCTGTACGAATACATCTCATGTACAAAGTTCCCTAACATTTCAAACCCGATAAACATCAACAGGTGCTGTACGAATGCTTGGTGTTGCACTAATATTGTCTTTTTCTAATCCAGCGATAAATATCAACAGGTGCTGTACGAATACTTAACAAAGCTCTCCTTCTTTTTTTACTACATTCTGATAAATATCAACAGGTGCTGTATAAATAAATTAAAATATTAATTAAATAAAACCATTATTTTGCCATATTCCGAAAAAACGGAAAAAGGATATAACAAGTCTTTTTTCTGCAATTAAAAAGATTGAAATTTCAGTTTATTTTTCTGCTAAGCTAAGTAAATATTTTTGTATTGCTAGATTGATAAATTATGACCGCCATATAATAGATAAAAATATGCCGGTATATAATAAGACCTGCATCAATAAAAAACGTCTGTACATGGCGGAGAATTTAATATATTATTTAATTTTATATTATGATGTGTGATATTCTTTAGAAGTTGAGCGGTAAATTTATTTGGGTAGAGAATTTGAGTATAAAAATAAACCTAGCAAAGTAAAAAATTGCTAGGTTTGAGTATTTATATAGATGTGATTTATGTGATATTCCCCTTTTTTGCCCCTTTTTTAATAAAATGGCTGAAAAGTATTGATATTATAAGACGTTCCCACACTCTCCGCCATTAAATTAAATGATACAGGGAAATATTTCAAAGTGTTTCAAAGTCTTGATAAATCTAGTATTTAAAGGCTTTTTAGTAGTTTGAA
>NZ_KB899620.1:0-6924 GCF_000378365.1 Megamonas rupellensis DSM 19944
AGTGCAAAAGATAGATAGATACTATCCAAGTTCGCAAATTTGCCATGTTTGTGGTACAAAAAATCCTGAAACTAAAAATTTGGCAGTTCGTGAGTGGATTTGCGCAAAGTGCAAAACCAGCCACGATAGAGATAGAAATGCTGCTATAAATATATGGAAGGTTGGGGCATCAACCTTCTTTGGAGAGATATAGTAAGACCTGCTATTTTAGTAGGCAAGTATCGTTTGTATCCAAGAATCCCCTGCATTTAGGCATGGGGAGTATGTCAAATAGGATTATCGTAAATTAATCAATAAAATGAAAAAATGTAAATTTGTATATTTTTTTAAAAATATACAAATTTACATTTTTTGTATTGTGTATATTTTATTTTGCCTATATAATATAAAAATATGACTATAATCGTAATACATTAAAAGAAAGGATTTTATTATGCAAGTAAAAATTGGTGATGTAGTTGTAACGGGTTTTGCATTATTTGCAATGTTTTTTGGTGCAGGAAATGTAATATTTCCTCCATATTTAGGTATGACCTCTGGAACAGAGTGGTTAACAGGTTTCTTATGTTTCATATTTATTGATGTATTTTTATCTTGTATCGGAATATTTACTATAGTTTATGGTGGCGGTGGCATTAAAGCCTTAGAAAGTGTTGTAGGTAAAATTCCAGGCATGATTTTAAATGTAGCAGCTGTATTATGTACAGGTGTATTGATTGCTCCACCAAGAACAGCAGCGACTACTTTTGAAATGAGTATTGCGCCATTTACAGATAAGATTTCCTTATTTGTGTTCTCTATTATTTTCTTTGGTATAGTATTTGCTTTTACTATTCGCCCTACACGTTTTGTTGATATAATCGGTAAATTTTTAACACCTGTACTCATTATTTGTACATTTATTTTGATTATCGCAGGTATCCTCAGCCCTATTGGTGAAATCGCAGCTCCAGTATCTCAAACAGTTGCTGAAGATGGTATTATCGCTGGTTATCAAACAATGGATATCTTAGTTGTATCTGGTTTTGGCCTTGTAATGCTCAATACTTTGCGTTTAAAAGGATATGTAGAACGTAAATCCCAGATAAAAGCAATCATTGGTGTTTGTATCGTTGCTGGTATTTTATTATCTTTAATTTATGGTGGTTTAGCTTATTTAGGTGCTACTTCTAGCGTTGTTTTAGGTAATAATAATATCAACCAAGCACAACTTATCGTAGCTATTACAAATCATTTAATGGGTCATACAGGTATGGTTATTTTAGGTATAATCGTAGGTTTTGCTTGTTTGACTACTGCTGTAGGTCTTATCGGTTCCACAGCTTGCTTCTTTGAAGATTTTACAAACAAAAAAATCAAATATCCTGTATGGGTTGTTATCAATACATTAATTAGTATTTCTCTTTGTAATTTAGGTTTGACTACTATTATAAATGTAGCAGTACCAATTTTAACAACAATTTGCCCACCATTCATGATAACAGTATTATTGTTATTATTCCGCAATCAAATTAAAAATACTTTAGTTTATAAAGGTATTGCTTTAGTGGCATTTTTATATGGTTTGATTTCCACAATTCAATCTTATATGTAATTTTAAATTATTATTTGATGCGAAATATTTATGAGATAAAAATAAAAACTAGGAAGTATATTCTTCCTAGTTTTTTTATATAATATTATTTATCTTTTATATAGGCTATAGGTATAGCTATTGCTAGAAACTTCTACTAAATGATATAATTATAACAATAAAATAATTAATGGAGGAACAACGTTGGACGCAAAACATATTAGAAATTTTTCGATTATTGCTCATATCGACCATGGTAAATCTACTTTGGCAGATAGATTAATTGAATATACAGGTACGCTCACTGAACGTGAAATGGAATCTCAAGTTTTAGATAGCATGGATTTAGAGCGTGAACGTGGAATTACAATTAAAGCACAGACTGTGCGTTTACACTATAAAGCAAAAGATGGCGAAATCTATGAATTAAACTTAATTGACACACCAGGTCACGTTGACTTTAACTATGAAGTATCTCGTAGCTTAGCAGCTTGTGAAGGTGCGTTATTAGTTGTAGATGCTACTCAAGGTGTAGAAGCACAGACTTTGGCAAATGTTTATTTAGCCTTAGAACATAATTTAGAAATTATTCCTGTAATCAATAAAATCGATTTACCAAGTGCTGAACCTGAAATGGTAAAACAGGAAATTGAAGATATCATTGGTTTGGATACTTCTGATGCAGTACTTGCAAGTGCAAAAGCTGGAATTGGTATTGAAGATATCTTAGAACAGATTGTACAAAAAATTCCTGCTCCACCAGATGATAGTGATAAACCATTAAAAGCACTTATTTTTGACTCTTATTTTGATGCTTATAAAGGTGTAATCGCTCATATTCGCGTAATTGATGGTTCTATTAAACCTGGTATGAAATTAAAAATGATGGCAACAGGTAAAGAATTTGAAGTTACAGATATCGGTTGCTTTAGACCACAGCCAGTTAATATCAATATGTTAGAAACTGGTGAGGTAGGATTTGTCGCTGGTAGCCTTAAAAATGTGCGTGATGTTCGCGTTGGTGATACTATTACTGATGCTAATAATCCAGCTAGTGAAGCATTACCAGGTTATCGTGGTGTAACACCAATGGTATATTGTGGTTTATATCCAGTTGATAGCTCTGATTATGAAAATTTAAAAGATGCTTTAGAAAAATTACAATTAAATGATGCTGCACTCACTTTTGAACCAGAAACTTCTATTGCTTTAGGCTTTGGTTATCGTTGTGGTTTCTTAGGTCTTTTACACATGGACGTTATTCAAGAACGTTTAGAACGTGAATATAAATTAAAACTCATAACTACAGCACCAAGCGTTATTTACCATGTATATAAAACTAATAAAGAAATGGTAAAAATTGATAATCCAGCTTCTATGCCATCTCCTACAGAAATTGAACATATTGAAGAGCCTTATGTAAAAGCTACTGTAATCGTGCCTAATGATTATGTGGGACCTGTAATGGAGATTTCTCAAGAAAAACGTGGCGTATTCAAAACTATGGATTATCTTGATGTAAATCGTGTAATGGTAATTTATCACATTCCACTTAGTGAAATTATCTATGATTATTTTGATAAATTAAAATCTGCTACTCGTGGATATGCTTCACTTGATTATGAAATGACAGATTATCAGACATCTAAATTAGTAAAACTTGATATCTTGTTAAATGGAGACCCAGTAGATGCTTTATCCACTATTGTTCATGTAGATAAAGCAGCAGCTCGTGGTCGTCAATTAGCGGAAAAATTAAAAACTATAATTCCACGTCAGATGTTTGAAATTCCTATTCAGGCAGCAGTGGGCAATAAAATTATTGCTCGTGAAAATGTACGTGCTATGCGTAAAGACGTACTTGCAAAATGTTATGGTGGGGATATCACACGTAAACGTAAATTATTAGAAAAACAGAAAGAAGGTAAAAAACGTATGAAAGCCGTAGGTTCTGTAGAAGTTCCACAAGAAGCTTTCATGGCGATTTTAAAAATAGATTAATGGGATTTGGCATATATATTCATATTCCATTTTGTAAACAAAAATGTTTTTACTGCGATTTTGCTTCAACTGCAAAAAAAGTAGATGAAACTTTTTATGAACAGTATATAAATGCACTTTGTCAGGAAATAACCATGTATCAGGCGTTATTTCCTGATATTTGTATTGATACGATTTATTTTGGTGGCGGAACTCCTTCGATTTTGCCACCAAATTTAATTATACGAGCATTAAATACTGTAAAGGCAAATTTTGCTTTAAATTCTGATATAGAAATAACTTTGGAAGCAAATCCAGGAACTGTAGATGAGCAAAAATTACAGTATCTTTATCAAAATGGAATTAATAGATTGAGTTTTGGTGTACAAGCAGTACAAGATGATTTATTGCAAAAAATAGGACGAATTCACACGATTAAAGAAGCTGATATGGCTATAGAAATGGCTCAAAAAATAGGTTTTAAGAATATAAGTGTGGATTTGATGTATGGATTACCTGAGCAAACTATAGAGATGCTCAAAGAAGCTGTATCTTGGGCAGTGAATAAAAATATACAACATATTTCTATTTATGGTTTACAAATAGAAGAAAATACCGTTTTTGGCAGATTATATGACCAAGGGAAATTGATATTGCCATCAGAAGACGAAAGTGAAATGATGTATGATTATTTAACAGAGCAATTGCCTAAATATAATTACAATCGTTATGAAATATCTAATTTTGCGAAGATTGGTTATGAAAGTAGACATAATTTAGCTTATTGGCAAGATAAATTTTATCTAGGATTAGGAGCAGGCGCTCATGGATATTATAATCAAAAACGTGTGCAAAATCCTTTTGATATAGATGAATATATAAAAAAATGCAATCAAAAAATATTGCCGTTTATCAATGAGGAAATAGTAGATGAAAAAGCACATATTGAAGAATTTTGTTTTTTAGGTCTGCGCATGGCTAAAGGCATAGATAAAGAAATTTTTAAGCAAAAATTTAATACAGATATAGAAAATTTATACGGTGAAATTTTGCCAAATCTAGAAAAAGATGGGTTGATAATCAATACTCAAAAGTATATTTATTTAACCTTCAAAGGCATGAAATTTGGCAATCAAGTATTTAGTGAATTTCTCTTAGATTAATAAAAATACGAATTGATATGTAGTTATGATTTATAACCAAAAGACATTGATAATGCAGGGGCTTCTTTACAAAGAATGAATTTAGTTATATAATTAATTCGAGTATTAAATGTTTCGGTGTATATATATTATTTATCAAAGGTCATCTGTACGGGACGGATTTACGTTTAAATTTACAATAATAATGAATACTAAAAAATAAATATATATATAAATATAAATTTGGAGGTGCTTTTTTTTTGGCAAAGGAAGCTCAAAAATTGCAAATAATTCCTTTGGGTGGACTTGGCGAAATTGGTAAAAATATGACCGTTGTACGTTACGGTGATGATATTATCGTTATTGATGCTGGGTTGATGTTCCCTGAGGAAGAAATGCTAGGTATAGATTTAGTTATTCCTGACATTACGTATTTATTAGAAAATAAAGATAAGATAAAGGCTATTGTGCTCACACATGGTCATGAAGACCATATCGGAGCATTACCTTATGTCTTACGTCAAATTCCTAATATACCAGTTTATGGTACACGTTTAACTTTAGGAATTTTAGAAGGTCGTTTAAAAGAAAATGGAGTGGATTCTAGTAATCTTCATCCTGTATATCATGGAGATATAATAAGTGCAGGTTGCTTTACTGTTGGTTTTATACGTGTAAATCATAGTATTGCTGATGCATGTGGTTTATCCATTAAAACTCCTATGGGTATGATTGTACACACAGGGGATTTTAAATTTGATTATACGCCCGTAGATGGTAAAATGACTGATTTTAGAGCTTTTTCTGATTTAGGAAATAGAGGCGTTTTAGTATTATTAGCTGACAGCACAAATGCAGAACGCGAAGGGCATACACCAAGTGAACGTACAGTAGGTATTGCCTTTGAAAAAGCTTTCCGTAAAGCTAAAAATCGCATAATTATCGCGACTTTTTCTTCAAATGTACATCGCATACAACAAGTAGTAGATACAGCTATTAAATATAATCGTAAAGTAGCTATTTTAGGCCGTAGCATGATAAATGTAGTAAATATATCTATTAAATTAGGTTATTTAAATATGCCTGAAGATATGTTAATCGACATTGATGAAATTAATAATTATCCAATGAACCAAGTGGTAATAATCACTACAGGTAGTCAAGGTGAACCAATGTCAGCACTCACTCGTATGTCTACAGCAAATCATCGCAAAGTAGGCATTGTGCCAGGTGATACAATTATTATTTCAGCTACACCTATTCCTGGAAATGAAAAATTAGTATCAAGAACAATAGATAATTTATTAAAACAAGGCGCTGATGTTATCTATGGACGTGATGAAGGAATTCACGTTTCAGGTCATGCTAGTAGAGAAGAATTAAAATTAATGCATAATTTAGTTCGTCCTAAATTTTTCATACCTGTACATGGTGAATATCATCATATCGTAAAGCATGCTAAATTAGCTGAAAGTATTGGTATGCCAAAAGAAAATATTTTCATCAGTGAAATTGGACAAGTTTTAGAATTTACACGTGATAAAGGTCAAGTAGTAGGTAAAGTAACTTCTGGTAAAGTATTAATCGATGGTCTTGGTGTTGGTGACGTAGGTAATATCGTACTTCGTGATCGCCGTCAATTATCTCAAGATGGTATCTTAATCGTAGTTGTTACTATGGATAAAGAAGGTCGCTTTATCGCAGCTGGCCCAGATATCGTATCTCGTGGTTTTGTCTATGTTAGAGAATCAGAAGCTTTGATGGAAGAAGCAAAAGAAAGAGTAACTTCTGCCATTGAACATTGCTTAGATAACGATATTACAGAATGGTCTGTAATAAAAAATGACATTCGCGAAGCTATTGGTAGATATCTTTATGAAAAAACACGTCGTCGTCCAATGATTTTACCAATCATCATGGAAGTTTAAAAATAATAGCTAAATTTAAAGAGAAGAATGTATATGAACTGCACCCCAAAAGTTGGACAAAAAACAACTTTTGGAGGTGCAGTTTTTTTATGACTAAATACTCAAATGAATTTAAAGTTAAAGCAATTAAAATGGTTTTAAAAGGAGATTCTATTTCTCATGTAGCTAAAATTCTAAACATGCCAAACACAGCTTCTCTTTGCAGATGGATATTTCATTATGAAAATGGTGGCATCTCACAACTTCTTCATAAAAATCGTAAATATACTCCTATCTTTAAGCAAAAAGTTATTGAATATAA
>NZ_KB899621.1:0-6164 GCF_000378365.1 Megamonas rupellensis DSM 19944
CATTACAAATGGTGACCTTGGCAGGACTCGAACCTGCGACCTTTTGATTCGTAGTCAAACACTCTAATCCAGCTGAGCTACAAGGCCATTTGTTTATTGCTCTCACAAGCAACTTCTATATAATAGCATAGATATATTTTTTTGGCAAGTGTTTTTTATAAATTTTTTTTAAGAAAAAGAATCTTCACCAAAACGCATATATTCTTTGCGATACTCAGAAGGCGTCTCTCCAATGTATTGTGTAAATAATTTAGTGAAATAAGGAGCATGTTGAAAACCTACAGTATAGCTAATATCTGTTATACTCAAAGAAGTTTTTCTCAATAATGTACATGCTTTACTTAGACGATATTGTTGTAAATATTGACTAGGACTTATTTTTAAATATTTTTGAAATAATTTAAAGACATATGTTCTGTCGATATTATTGGCAGTAGCAATATCAGAAATACTGATATTATCAGCATAATTTTTGTGAATGTAATTTAAAATAGCATTGAAATAAACTTCTGTAGTTGAAAGTTCTGCTTTTTGTTTTAAGCGTAAATGATTACCAAGATAGTCAAATAATAAAAAAGTTGTAGAAATACTTTTAAAATAATGTTCTCGTTGAAATTCTTGATAGATTTTTTCAAAAAGATTTTTAAGATGTGTATCTAGTTCATTATGAATAATATACGTTTCTGGGCTTAATCCGCACATGCTTAAAAGTTTGTGAATTTGCTTTCCGCGTAAACCGATCCAATGATAACTCCAAGGATTTTCAGGTAAAGGATAATATTTGTTTTTTGTATAAGGCGGTATCATAAAAATATCGCCAGCTTTAATATGGTTTTGTTTATCTTCGATTTGAAAAATACCTTCACCAGCAATGCAATAATGAATTACCCAATAATCAATAGGAACAAATTCATAAGGTTTGGTTGGCTTACATTCTTCATAACCACATTCATAGAGGTGGAAATCTTCGCTTATAGGATTGTTGTTGAATAAAACACTTACATCATTTTTAAAGATTTTTCCCATAAAAACACCTTCAATATTTTTATTTGAGTATATTATAAGAAGAATTTTTGAGATAGTCAATGTACCTCTGTCAACATAAGTATAAAAAATCAACAAATATATATTTTAAATATAATATTTTATCAACATAAATATAAAATATTTCAACATAGCTGATAGAGTCTGCTAAGGGCAAATGCTATAATAATAATCGAAGTAAATACGTATATACTTGATAAAAAGATTGATAATTTGTTATTTTTATTATCTTTTATTTATTAAATTAAAAAGAATAATAAGAATATACAGAAAAGGAGAATTGTTATGGATAATCAAAGAGCGAGATTAGGTCAAATAGCTTTAATGATGATGACTTTTTCGGCAGTATATACTTTTCCAAGTATTATTAATAATAGCATACAAATTGGATTAGCTACTATTCCAGCTTATATATTTGGTTCTGTTTTTTATTTCTTACCATTTATTTTGATGATGAGTGAATTTGCTTCAGCAAACTCTGATAAAGAATCTGGTATTCATAGTTGGTTAGAATGCGTTTTAGGTTCTAAATGGGCATTTTTAGGTGCATGGTGTTATTTCTTTGTAAATTTATTCTTCTTCGGTTCTTTATTGCCACAGACATTAATTCAAGGTTCTTATGCACTTTTTGGTACGAATGTTTTTGTGGGCGATAATTCTACATTGATTATTGCATTAGTTTCAATAGTGTTATTCTGGATTGCAACATATGTTTGTATCAAAGGTGTAAGTTGGATTTCTATTGTTACAAACTTAGCAGGTAGTGCCAGATTATTCATGGGTATAGCGTTTGTTATCTTAGCGTTTATCGTAGTATTTGGTTTAGGTGAAGCTCCTGTACAAGAATTTTCTATGGAAACAATCACTCCAAGATTTGATTGGACTTTCTTTATGACTATGGCTTGGGTTTTACAAGCTTGTGGTGGTGGTGAAAGTATTGGTGTTTACATAAAAGATGTAAAGGGCGGTAATAAAACTTTTATAAAGGTAATGGTATTATCCACTATCTTTGTTGGTTTGATGTATGTATTAGGTTCCATTGCCGTAGGTTTAGTAGTTCCTACAGCTGCATTACAAAATAACTTTGCTAATGGTATTTTTGATGTATTTAAAATTTTAGGTACACATTTTGGTATTCCAGGCGATATCATGGTTCGCTTAGTAGGTGTAATTTTATTCTTAGGAAGCTTAGGTTCTTTAGCTCTTTGGACAGCAGCTCCAGTAAAAGTATTCTTCTCTGAAATTCCAGAAGGTATTTTTGGTAAATGGATTGTAAAAACTAATCATGAAGGTAACCCAACAAATGCTTTAATTGTACAAGGTATCGTAGTTAGCGTATTGCTTATTATTCCAGCTTTAGGTATCGGAAATATGGATAGCTTCTTACAGATGCTCATCAATATGACAGCAGCAACATCTTTATTACCAGTATTATTATTATTGATTGGTTATATCGTTTTACGTTGGAAAAAAGACGATATGGATAGAAGCTTTAGATTTGGTAGTAGAAATTTTGGTATCTTTGCAGGTGTATTCTTATTACTTGTATTCATCTTCGTATTCTTCATGTCTACAGTTCCAGACCCAACATTAATTATGCAATATTTAGATGGTACATTACCTCAAGATGCAGCAAATCCTATTTTAACACTTGTTTATAATGTATTAGGTGTAGTAGTATTTATGGGTATTGCTTGGGTTTGTTGGAACCGTTATGAAAAGAAATTAAATCAAAAATAATAAATAGACAAATTTAGATATTATTTAGGAGGAATTTTTTATGAAAACTTGGGAAAATCATCAAATTGATGGAATTAATAGAATGCCAGCAAGAGCACATTTCTTGACATTTCCATCTAAAGAAAAGGCACTTTTAAATAACAATAGATATACTCATGCATTTAAAAATTTAAATGGCGTTTGGAAATTTATGTTTTTAGATGCTCCAGAATATAGTCCTGAAGGTTTCTTTAATAGTGATTTTGATGTAACTAAAATGGACGATATCACAGTTCCAGGAAATTGGCAGTTACAAGGCTACGGCAAAATGCACTATTCTGATTTATGGTATAATTTCCCTATTAATCCACCATATGTGCCAACAGAAAATCCAACAGGTATTTATAAACGTACATTTTTTGTAGAAGAAAGCTATCGCGATAAAAAAATTATCATTAGATTTTGCGGTGTAGACTCTGCATATCATTTATGGATTAATGGCAAGGAAGTAGGCTATAGCAAAGTTGCTAGAAATGAATCTGAATTTGATATTACAGATCTAATTCGTGTAGGCGAAGAAAATGATGTAACTGTTCGTGTATATCAATGGTCTGATGGCACATATTTAGAAGACCAAGATATGTGGTGGGAAAGTGGAATTTTCCGCGATGTAGAATTAATAGGTGTGCCTAAAGATGGTATCAATGATTATAAAGTAATTGCTGATTTAGATGATGAATATAAAAATGGTATTTTCAAAGTAGAAGCTTTCTTACGTACAACAAAAGAAGTTAATGTTACTTTTGAATTAGTAGATGCTGGTGAAAATACTGTATTTACAAAAACTGTAGTAGCTAAAGAAGGTAAAGCTTGTATTGATGAAGTAATCGCTGATGTAAATCATTGGACAGCAGAAACTCCTTATTTATATAAATTATTTATGACTGTAGAAGATGACGGTCAAATTATAGAAGTTATTCCTCAAAATGTAGGTTTCCGCAATATTAGATTAAATGGCGAAACTTTCTTAGTAAATGGTGTAGCTATTAAATTTAAAGGTGTAAACCGTCATGATTATAGCCCACAAAATGGTCGTGTAGTATCTAGAGAAGAAATTGAAAAAGATATTATTTTAATGAAACAATTCAATATCAATGCAATTCGTACATCTCATTATCCTAATTCTTATTATCTATACGATTTATGTGATGAATATGGTATGTATTTAATCGCTGAAACAGATTTGGAATGTCATGGTTTTGAATTGACTGGTGATTATAAATGGATTACAGATGATCCTTCTTGGGAACTTGCTTATGTTTCTAGAATGACTCGCATGATTGAACGTGATAAAAACCATCCTGCTATTATCTTCTGGTCTTTAGGAAATGAATCTGCTTTTGGTTGTAATTTCCGCAAAATGACAGATGTAGCACATGAAATGGATCCTACAAGATTAGTTCATTATGAAGGCGATTTTGATGTAGAATCTGCTGATGTTTATTCTACAATGTACACATGGATTGAAAATCCAAAGAAACCATATCTCATGAAAGATATCATTGAAAAATCTAAAAAACCACATATTCACTGCGAATATTGCCATGCAATGGGTAATGGCCCAGGAAACTTAAAAGATTATCAAGATTTAGTATATGCTCATGATAAATTACAAGGTGGTTTCGTTTGGGAATGGTTTGACCATGGTATTGAATCCTTCACAGAAAGCGGAGAAAAATATTATCGCTATGGCGGAGATTTTGGTGATGACCCAAGCAATAAAGATTTCTGTATCGATGGCTTAATCATGCCAGATAGAACACCATCTCCAGGTTTATATGAATATAAAAAAGTTATTGAACCAATTACAACTACTGCTGTAGATATTCAAAAAGGTATCATAAACTTATTAAGTCGTTATGATTTTGCAAATTTAGATAGATTTAACCTCGTTTATAAAGTTATGGAAGATGATGTAATTCTTCAAACTGGATTTATGGCTGTTCCTTCTATTGAAGCTAGAGCAAATAAAGACATTACATTACCATATGATTTATCTGTAATCAAAGTAAAACCAGGAGCTCATTACTATGTAAATATTTCTTATCAATTAAGAGAAGATACAAGTTATGCTTCTAGCGGTCATGAACTTGCTACTGCTCAATTTGAATTACCTTTATATAAAGAAGGTATCATGGTAAGACCAGAAGGTATTTTAAATGTTGAAAAAGAACATACTACTTTACATGTAAAAGGCGCTAACTTCTCTTTAGACTTTAACTTAGTAAATGGTAATTTAATGAATATTGTTCGTGATGGTATGCAAGTATTGAGCAAAGGTCCTCGCTTAACTTTATGGAGAGCACCTATCAGCAATGATATGGAAATCATTGATAAATTGAAAAAAGTATACTTCTTACATCTTGAACATGAAGTAGTGATGAATATTGATTATCACATGGAAGGCAATATCTTAAAAGTAGAAGTAGATACAATCAATAGTACAACTAATAGTGCATGGCACTTCAAAACAAAATATGTATATACAGTATGCCCATCTGGCGATATCTTAATTGATGTAGAAGGCACTCCTTCTGGTAGAGTTGATTTAGCACCAGATATGTTACCTAGAATTGGTGTAAGCATGCACTTAGATAAATCTATGGAACATGTACGCTATTTCGGTATGGGACCTGGCGAAAACTATGCAGACTCTAAAGAAGCAGCGCAAATGGGCTTATATGCAAATACTGTAGATGGATTATTTACAAACTATGTAATTCCTCAAGAAAATGGAAATCATATGGGTTGTAAATGGGTATCTATGACAAATGACAGAGGTATGGGTCTTTTAGCATCAACTGAAGGTGATTTTAATTTCAGTGCTTCTTGGTATGAAGATAAAGATTTAGATGATGCAAAACATACTTGTGATTTAGTAAAACGTGATTACATTGTATTTAATGTAGATTACAAACAAAATGCTTTAGGTACAAATTCTTGTGGTCAGTGGCAATTGGATAAATATCGTGCAAAATTTGAAGACTTTAAATTATCCTTTAGATTGACTCCATTTAATAATAAAGAAGTTTTGGATAAACATTTAGCTGCTGAAAGAATTTGTCTTGATAAATAATAAAATAGCCTCTAATAAAATTATAATATTATGTACCCTAATGTTTTGTTAGGGTACAATTTTTTTTATAAAAATAAAAGCACTAATAGTAAGTATAATAACTATTAGTGCTTTAGTTTTAAATGATGATGAAAAACAAAAAAAGCTCCGATAAAATCGAAGCTTTAATTTACAAAATGGTGGGCAGGGATGGATTCGAACCATCGTAGCCTACGGCGACGGATTTACAGTCCGTTCCCTTTAACCACTCGGGCACCTACCCATT
>NZ_KB899622.1:0-5674 GCF_000378365.1 Megamonas rupellensis DSM 19944
AAGGTTGGGGCATCAACCTTCTTTGGAGAGATATAGTAAGACCTGCTATTTTAGTAGGCAAATATCGTTTGTATCCAAGAATCCCCTGCCTTTAGGCATGGGGAGTATGTCAAATCCAAATGACCATGTAAATCTCAGCCAATCCACAAATGATAGCTATCCTAGTTCTATAAAAGTAGCAGCATATACAAAATTAACAGATTTGCTCACTGCTATGGAAGATTTAAAAGCTAATTTATTAAAAAAATCTGTAGAATTTAAAGATATCTTAAAAATGGGTCGTACTGAACTTGAAGATGCCGTTCCTACTACTTTAGGCAATACGTTTGAAGCTTTTGCCACTTATATTGATACTTCTATACATCAAATTTCTCATGCTCGTGAAACTATGAAATTCTTAAATATGGGGGCAACTGCTATTGGCACTGGTATAAATTGCCACCCTGACTACAAACATGTTATTGAAAAAGAACTACACAATATCACTGGTATAAACTATCAAATTGCTAATAATCTCATTGCTGCTACACAAGATACTGCTGATTTTGTTTATGTAAGTGGTGCTTTAAAAACACTTGCTGTACGTTTAAGCAAAATTGCTAATGACCTTCGCTTGATGAATTCTGGCCCTCGCTGTGGTTTAGGTGAAATTAATTTACCAAAAATGCAACCTGGCTCTTCCATCATGCCAGGAAAAGTAAATCCTGTCATTGCTGAAGTAGTTGCTGAAGCTTGTTATGAAGTTATGGGCAATGATGTAAGCATCACACTTTGTGCTGAACGTGGCGAATTAGAACTCAATGCATTTGAACCTGGTATTGCTTATGCTTTATTTAATTCTATTTGCCTACTTGAAAACGCTATAAATACTTTATCTACAAAAGCTATTAAAGATTTAACAGCTAATACAGATATTTGCTATAACTCTATCATGAATTCAATCAGTATTGTTACTGCATTAAATCCTTATATCGGCTATGAAAAATCTTCCAGCATTGCTAAAGAAGCATTGCAAACTGGTAAAGCTGTAAGTGAGATTTGTTTAGAACGCGGATATTTAACTGAAAAACAACTCACTGATATTTTAAATCCTAAAACAATGTTAACACCACATATGGGAACAAAATAATTTTTATTAATTATAAAAGAGGTTTTTTTCTATGGATATATTTTTATTACTACAAATAATTGTATTATTCGCTGCTATCTTCTTAGGCGTAAAATTAGGAGGTATGGGCATTGGCTATGCCGGTGGTCTTGGTGTAGTTGCTCTAACATTAGGACTCGGTCTTAATCCTGGTCAAATTCCATGGGATGTTATTCTCATCATCATGTCTGTTATCGGTGCTATCTCCGCTATGCAATTAGCAGGAGGCTTAGATTATTTAGTAAAAATAGCTGAAAAAATTCTTCGTCGCAATCCAAAACACATCAATTATTTAGCTCCTGCTGTTACTTATTTTTTAACTATTTTTGCTGGTACAGGTCATACTGCTTTTTCTATGATTCCTGTAATTGTCGAAGTTGCTAAAGGTGAAAATATTAAACCATCTGTACCACTTTCCATCTCTGTTGTAGCTAGCCAAATAGCAATCACTGCTAGCCCTGTATCTGCCGCTGTAATTGCTATGAGTGGATTTTTAGAACCATTTGGCTGTTCTTATCCAATGTTACTTGCTATCTGTATTCCAACTACCTTCTTAGGTTGCATGATCACTGCCTTTATCATGACAAAATTCATCAACACAGATTTATCTTCTGACCCTGTTTATCAAGAAAGATTACAACTTGGTCAAGTTACACCTGTAGTCAAAAAAGGTGATGACCACCCTCTCAAAAAAGGCGCCAAATTATCTGTATGGATTTTCTTTGTCGGCGTAATTGCTATCGTATTATATGCAACTGCTATTTCTAATAATGTTGGTTGGATTAAACCTGTTATTTTACCTAGAAATGATGCTATTATCAGCTTTATGTTATGTATTGCTACACTTATTACTTTCATCTGTAAAATCAAAACAGGCGATTTAGTAAATACTAGTACTTTCAAATCTGGTCTTTCTGCTTGTATCTGTGTACTTGGTGTAGCATGGCTAGGCGATACTTTCGTTAAAGGTCATATTCCTGAAATTAAATTATTAGCTTCTAATCTCGTTGTAGCTTATCCATTTTTATTAGCTGTAGCTTTATTCTTCGCTAGTATGCTTTTATATTCACAAGCAGCTACAACTCAAGCTTTAATCCCAACTGTTATCGTCGCTTTAGGCATCACTCCAGAAAATACTGCTTCTGTACCAATTATCGTAGCTTCATTTGCTGCTGTTTCCGCTTTATTTGTATTGCCAACATATCCTACATTATTAGGTGCTGTACAAATGGACGATACTGGTACCAGTCGCATAGGAAAATACGTATTTAATCATCCGTTTTTCTTCCCTGGTGTATTAACAATCGTTGTTTCTGTAGCTTTAGGTTTCGTTTTTGCACCAATCATGTTATAAAAAACTCCATCTTAATATCAAAATCACATATTTAAACCTCCAGAAAAGACTTAGTTCATTATATAGAGCTAAGTCTTTTTATTTAAGCTAAAATCTACTTTCTTGCCTAAATAAAAATTCTAATTTAATATATAATTAAATTTACAACAAATGACAGGTGAAAAAATGAACGATTATATTATAGAAAAATTACTTATACTATCTTGTAATATAGATGATTTCAATCCTCAAAACTATGAATATATTTCGCAAAAACTCTTTGAGCATAATGCTTTAGATGTTTGGCTGACTCCTATTTATATGAAAAAATCTCGCTCAGCTAATACTTTATCTGTTTTAATCCGTCCCGAAGATAAAGAAAATTGCCTTGATATTATATTCAGTGAAACGACAACGCTTGGCATACGTGAAGAAATAATCACTCGCTACAGCCTAGATAGAGAATTTAAATCCATCATCACTCCATATGGTCAAGTAAAATGTAAAATAGCTAAAAAAGGCGATAAAGTCTTAAATATATCCGCTGAATATGAAGATTGTAAAAAATTAGCCCAAAAACACAATGTACCATTAAAAACAATTCAACAAACAGCATTATTTCTAGCAAACGAGGAACTAAAGCATGAATAAACAACAACAATTAATTGAATTACTAAAATCTTACCAATCTGTAGCTGTAGCTTTTTCTGGAGGTGTAGATAGCTCTGTACTTGCTAAAGCAACACAAATTGCTCTAGGGGATAAAGCTATCGCCATCACTGCTGTATCTGAACTAATAACTACTAATGAAATATCTGACGCTAAAAAAGTTGCTAAACTCATTGGCATAAAACATGAATTATTCACTGTAGATGATTTAGCTGATAAAAAATTCACCTGCAATGATAAAATGCGTTGCTACCATTGCCATATCAATCGCTTTAAACTTTTAGAAGATTTTTGTCAAAAAAATAATTATAACTATCTTTTAGAAGGCTCTAATGAAGATGACAAAGGTGATTATCGTCCTGGTATGCTCGCTTTAAAAGAATTTAAATTAACAAAATCACCATTTTTAGAATTGCACATTACTAAAGATGAAATCCGCCAAATGGCGAAAGAATGGAATTTACCTGTTTGGAATAAACCTAGCTCTGCTTGTCTTGCCTCTCGTTTAATTTACGGTCTTGAAGTTACTCCTGAAAGATTAAATCAAGTTGCTAAAGCGGAAGATATACTTCATAAATATTTACAAGGTCAAATTCGCGTACGCCATCACGGAGATTTAGCGCGCATAGAAGTAGAGACAAATGAAGTCCCTAAATTATTTACCAATCCTCTTAGAGATTTAATTCATAAAGAATTTCAAAAACTAGGTTTTAAATTTATCACTGTAGATTTAATAGGTTATCAAAAAGGTAGTAATAACGTGATATTAGACAATAATCCATTTTGATTAAACTTTTTATTTAAACCAAAATATTTATAAATACTATAAAATAATCTATTTTTTCTAAACTTGATGACAAAATGAATTACTTTTTATGTTGACAAGTCCTTATTTATTTTTGATAATGTAAATAGTAAAAAATAAAATCACATTACTTTTTTATTTTTTATGCACTTTAAAAATAATTGACATGTTTACATCAAAATCGTATAATCTTTTTCATACATATATTGTATGAATTAATTATATATGTATATACAATATTAAAGAGAGAAGAGGGATTACATATGGCTGATAATAAAAAACAAGTCGATGTTAAAGAAACCGCTCAAAGTGCTATCCGCGAAAGCAAAGCTAAATCTTCTCAAGGACGTCAGTTCTTATTATGGTTTGGTGCACTCATTCTAGGTGGCATTTTAGGCTGGCTCGGTATCCAACCTTTAAATGAATTTTTCAATTTTGTAGCTACTGTATTTACACGTTTATTCCAATTCATTGCAGTTCCTACAATCGCTCTAGCAGTTATCACTACTTTAGCTGCACTCGGTAATAATAAAGATACAAGTCGTATCTTTTCTCATGCACTATTTTATACTTTATTCACCACAATCTGTGCAGCAGCTACAAGTCTTTGTCTTTATTTATGGATTTCTCCAGGAAATCTTCCTATGGATATTATCAATGCCGGTCAAGAAGCTGTACCTATGCAAAAATTAGGCGCACTTTCTTATTATGACCACTTTTTATCTGTAATTCCAAATAATGTTCTACAGCCATTTTTAACTGGTAATGTTTTATCTGTTATGTTGATTTCCGCGGCTGTTGGTTTAGCTTTAGCCTTCATGCCAAAAACAGATAATCGTGAACAATTATTAAAAGTAATCAACGGTTTACAAGAATTATCCTTCACACTTATTCGTGCATTACTTTATGTTTTACCACTTGGTATCATCGCTTTTGCAGGGCAATTATCAGCTCAAATTGAAGCTGGTGTTATCGTTGGCGCTTTAGGAAAATATACTGCTGTAGTAATTGGTGGTAATGCTATCCAGTTCTTTATCATTTTACCTTTAATCATGCTTCTTCGTGGATTAAATCCACTTAAAGTTTTCCGCAAAATGGCTCCTGCTCTTGCTGTAGCATTATTTACAAAAAGCTCTGCCGGAACTTTACCTGTAACACTTGCTTGTGCAGAACAAAATTTAAAAGCCAATCCAAAAGTTTCTCGTTTCGTCTTACCAATTTGTACAACCATCAATATGAATGGTTGTGCCGCATTTATCTTAGTAACCTCTTTATTCGTAATGCAAAATGCTGGTTTTGAATTATCCATGACTACTATGATTACATGGTTATTCATATCCGTTATTGCCGCTGTTGGTAATGCAGGCGTTCCTATGGGTTGCTATTTCTTGACTTTATCTCTTATGTCCTCTATCGGTGCTCCAATCAGTTTACTTGGTATCATCTTACCAATTTATACCATCATCGATATGATTGAAACAGCTGAAAATGTTTGGTCAGACTCTGCTGTTTGTGCTATGACAGATAATGATTTAAAAGGAAAATTAGACGATAGCGAAATTCCAAATACTAGTATTCTCTAAAATTTAAATAAAAGACCTAGAAAATGAACTGCACCCCAAAAGTTGGACAAAAAACAACTTTTGGAGGTGCAGTTTTTTTATGACTAAATACTCAAATGAATTTAAAGTTAAAGCAATTAAAATGGTTTTAAAAGGAG
>NZ_KB899623.1:0-5366 GCF_000378365.1 Megamonas rupellensis DSM 19944
TATTAGGAATGGAAAATTTGGCTGCTGTTTGATTTAATGATAAATGATGTAGCCATTTATATTCAATAACTTTTTGCTTAAAGATAGGAGTATATTTACGATTTTTATGAAGAAGTTGTGGAATACCACCATGTTCATAATGAGATATCCATCTGCAAAGAGGAGCTATATCTGGCATGTTTAGAATTTTAGCTACATGAGAAATAGAATCTCCTTTTAAAACCATTTTAATTGCTTTAACTTTAAATTCATTTGAGTATTTAGTCATAAAAAAACTGCACCTCCAAAAGTTGTTTTTTTGTCCAACTTTTGGGGTGCAGTTCATAGTTTGTACTAAATAGAAAGCTTTTTTGTTTGATTTATTTGCTATTTTCGGCTAATTCTTCTAAATATGCCCAACGTTCCATTAAATAATCTAATTTTTCTTGAAGAGCAGTTTCTTCTTTAGTTAGCTCATTTAATTTGCCATAATCAGAAGCATTTTGATTCATTTGAAGTTGTACTACTTTTAGTTTTCCTTCTGTTTCAGCAATTATGGCTTCAATTTCAGCATATTCTTTTTGTTCTTTAAAAGAAAGTTTTTTTACTGGCTCAGTTTTAATTGTGGTATTTTTAGATGTTTTTTCTGTATCAGAAATGGTGTTTTTTGTTTCAGTATTTTTTCCTTTTTCTAATGTAGCCAATTCTTTTTCTTCAATACCTTTGTAATAAGAATAACCACCAGGATATTGACGAAGAGAGCCGTCTTGCTGATAAACAAAGACTTTATCTGCTAAGCGGTCAATGAAAAAGCGGTCATGGGATACAAATATAATAGCACCATTAAAATTATCAATGAATTCTTCTAAAATAGACATAGTTTGTAAATCTAAATCATTTGTAGGTTCGTCTAGTAATAGAACATTAGGAGAACTCATTAAAACTCGCAATAGGAATAAACGACGTTTTTCACCACCAGATAATTTACTGATAGGAGTCCATTGTAATGTACCTGGGAATAAAAATCTTTCCATTAATTGAGATGCACTTAGTTGTGTACCATCAGCTAATGTTATGTGATGAGCAACTTCTTTGATATATTCAATAGGGCGAAGTCTTTCGTCCATATCAATATTTTTTTGAGCAAAATATCCAATTTTTACAGTTTGACCAATATTTACATTTCCTGTTGTTGGTGGCAAAATGCCAGCTATTATATTTAATAAGGTAGTTTTACCAGAACCATTAGGTCCTAAAATACCTATGCGGTCATTTCGTAAGACTGTATAAGTGAAATCTTTAATGATTGTTTTATTATCTACAGTATAATTTACGTTTTCTAATTCAATTACAGTGCGACCTAAACGAGAGCCTGCAAGTCCCATTTCAATTTTACTATTATCAATATTTACTTTTTGATTTTTTACTTCTTCAAATCGTTGTATTCTTGCTCTTTGTTTGGTAGAACGAGCTTGAGCACCACGACGTATCCATTTTAATTCATTGCGTAAAAAGTTTTGACGTTTTTGTTCTGAAGCTTCTTCGCGTTCTTCTCTGGCAGTTTTTAATTCTAAAAATTGAGTGTAGTTACCTGTATAAACATAGGATTTGCCTTTATCTAGCTCTAAAATTTTAGTAGCAACAGAATCAAGGAAATATCTATCATGTGTTACCATGATTAAAGCACATTTCAATTTTTGAAGGTATTCTTCAAGCCATGCGATAGTTTCACTATCTAAATGGTTAGTAGGTTCGTCAAGCAATAATAAATCACATGGTTGAATTAATGCTGTAGCTAAAGCTAATCGTTTTTGTTGTCCTCCAGATAAGGTTTTTATTTGGGCAGAAAAATCCATAATACCTAATTTAGTTAAAATGGTTTTAGCATCACTTTCTAATTGCCAGCCATTTAATTCATCAATTTTGCTAGTTAATTTAATGATTTTTTCTTGTAATTTATGATCATGAGGATTTTTTTGACTTTGAGCTAGAGTGATTTCGTAGTCATAAAGCGCTTGCATAATAGGTTGATTACCTTGAAATACTTCCATTAAAATTGTATTTTCAGGATTGAAAATTTTATCTTGTGATAGATATTCAATTTTTATATTTTTGCCAGCGATGATATTACCACTATCTTGAGGAATAAGACCTGCAATAACTTTGATAAAAGTAGATTTACCTGTTCCATTGACACCAACAATACCTATTTTATCACCTGAAGATAGACTGAAGTTTACATTTTCAAATAAGACTTTTTCTCCATAAGTTTTACATAAATTTTCTATTGTTAAAATCATAATAAAAACACACTCACTTTAAATGTTTTATTGTTTGTATATTATATCATAATTTATTTAGCTAAATAAAATTTTTAATTAAGTAAAAAAGAACAACATAGATACAATTTTTAGAAACATAAAACATTGATTTTATTTTTTATAAATATTATAATATTAGGCAAGAAAAGCGAAAACGTTTACAGATTTATTTGTATTGAATTTTGCAAAAAATCTTAGCATTTTTAATTTAGTTATTAATGCAAGAAATTTTTTAATTCAAGGAGGATAAAAGATGATTTTATTTAACCAAGAAACAAAGACATTTCATTTAAAAACTTCTAAAACAAGTTATTTGATGAAAGTCTTAGAAACAGGGCATTTACTCCATCTTTATTGGGGGCGTCCTTTAAAATCTGAAAATCTTGATTATACTGTACGTAGAAAAGATTGGTTTAGCTTTGTTGCTAATACAGATAATATAGATGCTTTCCATTTAGAGTCTAAAGAACAAGAATATCCGGGATATGGTTCTACAGACTTACGTAGTCCTGCTATTGAACTTGAATTTGCTGATGGTACAAGTGCTACAGATTTTAGATATGTAGATTATAAAATTGTTGATGGCAAACCTGCATTAGAAGGTTTACCTGCAACATATGTGGAAGCAGATAAAGAAGCTCAAACTTTAATTATTACATTAACTGATAAAGTAAAAAATGTTGATGTAGAATTATCCTTTACTGTTTTTGAAGAATATAATGCTATCGCTCGTAGCGTTAAAGTAATAAATAAAAGTGCTGATGATGTAAAAATTCAACGTGTATTGAGTGCAAATGTTGATTTTAAAGATAGTAAATTTGAAATGATTCAGCTTTCTGGTTCTTGGGCTAGAGAACGTCATATCATTCGTACACCACTTCGCATCGGTGGACAATGTGTAGAAAGTCGTCGTGGTGCAAGTAGTCATGCGCAAAATCCATTTATGGCTCTTGTTCGTAAAGATGCTACTGAAACAAATGGCGATGTTTATGCTATGAGTTTAGTATATAGTGGTAACTTCTTAGCTAATACAGAAGTTGATATGTATAGCAAAGCTAGAATGCAAATTGGTATCAATCCATTTGATTTCACATGGTTATTAAAAGCTGGAGAAGAATTCCAAGCACCTGAAGCTGTACTTGTTTACTCTAACGAAGGTTTAACAGGTATGAGTCATACTTATCAGAATTTATATGGTAAACGCTTAATGCGTGGTGTATGGCGTGATAAAGCTCGTCCTGTTCTTATTAATAACTGGGAAGCAACATATTTTGATTTCAATGAAACTAAAATCAAAGAAATCGCTAAACAAGCTAGTGAATTCGGCATTGAATTATTCGTTTTAGATGACGGTTGGTTCGGTGAAAGAAATAATGATGACCGCTCTTTAGGTGATTGGTTCGTAAATGAAAATAAAATCCGTGGCGGTTTGAAAAAACTTGTTGATGAAATCAACGGTATGGGCATGAAATTTGGTTTATGGTTTGAACCAGAAATGGTATGTCCTATCAGTAAATTATATGAAGCACATCCTGATTGGTGCTTGCATATAGAAGGTCGTACACGTTCTACAGCACGTCGTCAGTTGATTTTAGACCTTTCTCGTAAAGAAGTTTGCGATTATATTATTAAATCTGTATCTGATGTACTTGCTAGTGCAAATATCGAATATGTAAAATGGGATATGAATCGTAATATGACAGAAATTGGTTCTGCTGTATTACCAGCAGAACGTCAACGCGAAGTAGCTCATCGTTATATGCTTGGTTTATATCATGTAATGGATGAAATTACTAGTCGTTTCCCTAATGTTTTATTTGAATCTTGCTCTGGTGGTGGCGGTCGTTTTGACCCAGGTATTTTATACTACATGCCACAGACTTGGACAAGTGATGATACTGATGCTATTGAACGTTTGAAAATTCAATATGGTACATCTATGGTTTATCCTAATGTTGCTATGGGTTGCCATGTTTCAGCAGTACCAAATCATCAGGTAGCTAGAATTACACCATTTGCTACTCGTGGTATTTCTGCAATGTGTGGTAATTTTGGTTATGAACTTGATTTAACAAAATTAACTGATGAAGAAAAAGCTCAAACTAAAGCTCAAGTAGCATTTTATAAAGAAGTTAGAGAACTTATCCAATTTGGTGATTTCTATAGAATTCAAAGTCCATTTGAAAATAATGAAACAGCATGGAGCTTTGTAGCTAAAGATAAATCAGAAGCAGTTGTAAGCTTCTTTAGAACATTAGCAGTGCCAAATGATAATTTAGCAACTATTTGTGCTGTAGGTTTAGATGCTGATGCTATTTATGAAGATATGCGTACTGGTAAACTTTATGGCGGAGATGAATTAATGTATGTAGGCATTAATGTTCCAGATAAAGTTGTTGGTGGTATAGCTGAAGAAGGTAAAGAATTATTTGCAGGCATGCCAAGCCCTGTTATTGAAGGCGATTATGCTGCATTTATATGGCACTTCAAAAAAGTTAATAAATAATAAAATAAATTATATAAATGAATTTACTAGAGATTGAGATTTTATCAATCTCTAGTAAATAAAAGATAAATGATTGAATATTTTTAATATTATTTTTATAGGCAAAAACTTTATTTTAAATAAAAATTTTATATTTATAGGAGAGAATTTATTATGTTTAACAAATCTACATTAACTATTACAACATCTGCTTTGGTTTTAATGAGTACAGGAGTAGCAGGAGCTGCTAGCAACCCATTTAGTGATGTTCCTCAAGATAGTTGGGCTTATGATGCAGTGGCAACACTTGCTGCTGATGGCGTAATTGATGGTTTCCCAGATGGAACATACCAGGGCAACAAAACAATGACACGTTATGAAATGGCTCAGATTGTAGCTCGTGCTATGGCAAAAGAAGATTTACAAAAAGCAGATAAAGCTATTGTAGATAAGTTAGCTGCTGAATTTGCAGAAGAACTAGATAATTTAGGTGTTAGAGTAGCAGACCTTGAAAAGAAAAGTGATAATGTAAAATTCACAGGAACAGCTCGTTTACGTTATGATGATGGCGATATCAATGC
>NZ_KB899624.1:0-5358 GCF_000378365.1 Megamonas rupellensis DSM 19944
AAAAGAGAATATCTGGTGACGATGCCTAAATGGTTCCACCTGTACCCATACCGAACACAGTAGTTAAGCATTTAGAGGCCGAAAGTACTTGCATGGAGACGTGCTGGGAGGATAGGAAGTTGCCAGTTAGAGCCTTTGGGCTCATTATAATGGAATATGGCGGCTATGGTGAAGCGGTCAACACGGCGGATTGTGGCTCCGTTATTGCGTGGGTTCGATCCCCACTAGTCGCCCCATTAAATTAGGGGTATAGCTCAATTGGTAGAGTAGTGGTCTCCAAAACCATTGGTTGTGGGTTCAAGTCCTACTGCCCCTGCCATTATAGCATACAGTATTCCATTAAGTTTTATTAAAATTTTATATCATGGAGCGATACTCAAGAGGCTGAAGAGGACGGTTTGCTAAATCGTTAGGCGGCTTCGCCGTGCGAGAGTTCGAATCTCTCTCGCTCCGCCACTTTAAAAATGTAGAGTCTTTGGATTTTATAATCTAAAGGCTCTTTTTGTTTTTATTGACTTGTGATGATAAACAAGATATGATTGAATTAGGATATAATTTTGTATCGGTCATAATAAGAAAGGAACTTTATTATGAAAAAAATAGTTAAATACTTTATGATGGTTATTGCCTTATGTATATTTGCTTTAACGGCAAATAGTTTTTCCATGGCTGAAGCTTCAGCATTATATACTCCAGCTAGCTATTGGAATAATGATACAAATTATCCATTAGCATTTTCACAAAACGGTGTAAATAGATATGTTGACTTATCTTCAGCAAAAATTATTGAGCAAGAAGAAAAAGTTGAAGAAAATACCAAAACAGCAGTATTTTCTTATGATGTTGTGATGGTAGATGGAGATAAAACAACAAAATTCACTTATAAAACGATGATAAGATTTATAAATGATGAAATGTATGTTGCTAGTGCTAGAGGAAATGGCGATGGCTGGTTCCAATTAAGTAGTCGTTCTTTTGATCAACCACAATATAATGCTACATTGATTTTGGCAGATTATTTTAATATATAGTTAGAGTACTAAAAAGGTAATTTATAATGAAGTTTATAAATTACCTTTTTATTTTTGCAAATAATAGAAAATTTTAAATATTTATAAGAAAAATAATATATTTATTAGACCCATATTGAACATATTAATATTATTTCTGTATAAATATACATTTTCATTAGATTGAAATATACATATATTTTTAAGATGATTTTGAACCTATATATATTAATATATGTAATATTAATATATATTTTTTATTATAAAAATTAATAAAAAACATATATAAAATAATTAATTATTATAATATAAGCTTATAAATAAAAGGTTTATTTCATTTCTTATTGATAAATATGAATTTTTTCATAAAGAATTTAGAGTATTTGCAAAAATAATTAATATGTGCTAAAATTAGCTCATAAAAGTACTAAAGACTTATTAATTATCCATTTATAATTCATATTTTTACTAATTATATGTAGTACTTACATAGAAATATTTATTGAACAGATATAATATCATTTATTTAAAGCAAACATAATATCACTTATTTGAAGTAGAGAAAATTATCTTTATGAATTGTTATATGGATAATAGTCTAAGTCTAAATTTTTACTGTTTGACAAAAAAATTTTTGAGTCAATATAGTAAAAGATTTTATTCGAATAGGAGGGCGATTATATGAATAAGATTTTCAAAATTTGATGTAAGAAAGTAAAACATCAATATTTTGATAGATTTTATTCATAGCAAAGTAAAATTCTTAAAATGTCCGTTAACAGGACGAAATAATATATAGTGGTATCAATTAATATTGATGATTATATATTATCTAATGATATTTTGGGGGTGGGATACAACTAAAATATCGTAATGTAGGCTATAATATGATTTTGGAAAAGATTATATAACAATAGTTGTATTGATAAAATGAAGGTATATTAATTGCTCCTATTTGGGGGTGGGATGCAATTTTAATATTATTATCTAAACATACTAAGACTTTTATTATTTGTATTTAATAAATATCTAAGAACGGAAAATATCTATATTGTTAATAGTAGAAATAATTTAAGATTAGTATTTTAATGTCATATTATAAGTCGAAATTCTAGATCATTTTATTCAGTAGGAGGGTAATTTGTATGAATAAGATTTATAAAGTAATATGGAGCAAGGTAAAAAATCAATATGTCGTTGTATCGGAACTTGCCCATAGTAACGGAAAACAGAGTAGAACATCTAGAAATAGCATTCGCAGTCGCATTGCTGCACTTGTAGTATGCGGTGCTATAGCAGCATTTGGTGTATTTAGTGCATTACCAATGGATTCAGCATATGCAGCTGATGTAAATGTACAGCAAGCAACACAAACGCAATATGTAGCATTTAGAGCAGATACAACATCTGATGAATGGCGTAAGGGTGAAAAAACAATAGAGGGTATAGTTTTTAGACCACAAACAATAAGATTATCGGATAAAACTCTTAATTATTGGGTACGTGAAGGATATACTTTAAAAGCTACAGAAGGTATACAATATATACCAGATAACTTAATGAAAACGGATGATGTTAATGGTCTTAAATCAGACTATGCAATAAGTGCTGAAATAACAGATCAAAATTTAATAAAAGGAAGCGTTTTAAAAACAACAGAGTCATCAGCTGTAGGAACTACAGCAATGACAACACGTAATGAATCTTTACAAAAAATTGAAGTGGGTCATTATACAGGAGTTTCTAATTCTGGTGGAGTTGGAACAGGTACTATTGATTGGAATTATATAATTGATCCAAATGGACAAGGAAATGTAAATGAATTTATAGATATTAAAGATGCTGCTCCTGATCAATGGGATCCTAGTCAAGGAAAATATGTTAAAGATGTATGGAAATCAGGCTATTTAAAAGAAGTTGAATTAAGAGGAAGTTCTTACTATTTAAAAGATACGAATCAAGAAGTAGCTTCTCAAAATGTTTATATTATTGGTGATAAAGCTGGAGCATTTGTAACAACAAAAAATGGTAGTGAAATATATACTGGTAGAGTATATGGTGCTCATAATGAAATATTAATGACTGGTAAAGATGAAAATGGCAATTATTATACTTATTGGGCAGGAAAAGTAAATGATGATGATAATGTTTTATTAAGTGATAGTAATTTAACTTTAGGTGATTATAAAGAAAATGTTAATGCCTTTTATAGAAATGATAGGAAATTAGCTGCTGCTGATATAAAATCTGTTGAAGTTGATGCAAATAATAATGGAATTAATTTAATAACAAATACGCAATTTGATGAAAATGGAAAACCTATTGAAAGAACAGAAGAAACAATAACAGGTTTTACAGTTACTAGTGTAAAAAATACTGGTGAAGATACAAAAATACAATTTTCCGATGGAGAAAATAATAAATTTGATGTAGATGCTGGTTCTAGAGTAGTAGCAACTAAAGATGAAGATGGTAAAGTATCAGAACTTAGTATTAATGGAACTAAATATGCTATTGGTGGCGGCGAAACATATACTGCTGGTGATGGCATAGCTATTGCTACTGATGATAATAACAAAATATCTGTTAATGCAGGTGATGGATTAACATTTGAAACTCAAGAAGGCGAAGATAAAGGTAAGTTAAAAGTTAATGTTGGAGATGGCTTATCCATTACTAATGGTGAAGTAGTAAATAACTTCAAAGTAGAAGCAGATAAAAATGCTGCTGATGGAAGTGATGATAACTGGACAATAACAGATGGACAACAAAAATTTACAAATACAACATTAGTTAATGGAACTGTAGAAAAACGAGCAATACAAGATAATGCTTATGGTAGTGATTATTTAGTAAAAGATACAGATGGAAATACAGCAACACTTTATGATGTAGCAAGTGCAACAAAATTAAAAGAAGTAGCAGGCAATTCAGCAAATATTAATTTAAGTAATATTACAACAGATGGACAAACAGAAATTAAAAACTTAGCAAAAGATGTAGAAAAACATATTGCAACATCAGAAGAAGCAGCATATCCAAGTGGTGGATATAAAGTAGATAAGACTGCTCATACAGTAACATTAGTAGAAGCCAATGGCAATGGCGTTGCAACAGGAAAGAATGTTGTAATTAGTGATGTAGCAAGTGCAGAAGATTTAGGCAATTTAACAACTAAAGTTAATAATGGCTGGAATGTATCTGATGGAAATGATGGAAATGCTGATTTTGCAGTAAAACCAGGAGAAACATTAACATTTAATGGCGATGATAATATAGATGTAGAAGCAAAAGACCATGAAGTAAATGTTTCTTTAAATGATAATATTACTTTAGGAGAAGGAAATAGCCAAATTAATATTAATGGTGCTCCAGAAGGTGACGAACCTGCATTAAGTATTGGTGATAAATTCGTAGTAGAACAAAATGGTAGTGTATCCATTAAAGCAGATAATGCTGAAACATATGGTATAGATACAACAGTAACAATAAATCCAGATGGCGTTAAGTTTGAAAAATATGGAAACGGAACTACTGTTATTAATGGACAAACAATCCAAGCAGGTGGAGTTGCCATAAATGGAGAAGATAATTATAAAGGAACTATTACAGGACTCACAAATACAACATTAGGTGATGGTAGCGAAAGTTCAACATTTGCAAAAGCAGGAAGAGCAGCAACAGAAGAACAGTTACAAGCAGCAATGACAAAAATAGATGAAGCTAGCTATAAAGGTTGGAATGTATCAGCCAATGGTGAAAATAGCACAACTGTAGAAAGTGGAAAAATAGTAGATTTCTCTGGTGCTAAAGATACTAATGGTGATAGCAACATCACTGTAACAAAAACAGTAGATGAAAAAGGTAATGCAGAACTTGCTTTTGATTTAAATGATAATATCACTTTAGGTGAAGAAGGAGATAACCAAATTAATATTAATGGTGCTCCAGAAGATGGTGAAGCTGCATTAAGTATCGGTGATAAATTCGTAGTAGAACAAAATGGTAGCGTATCCATTAAAGCAGATAATACTGAAACATATGGCACAGATACAACAGTAACAGTAAATCCAGATGGCGTTAAGTTTGAAAAATACGGAAATGGAACTACTGTTATTAATGGACAAACAATCCAAGCAGGTGGAGTTGTAATAAACGGAGAAGATAATGGCGTATATAAAGGAACTATTACAGGACTTACAAATACGACATTGGATGATGAAACGTTTGCAACAGTAGGAAGAGCAGCAACAGAAGAACAATTAAAACAAGCAGCAGCAGCTTCTAAGACAACAATATCTGATGGTAAAAATACTACTGTAACATCTACAGAAGAAGCAGATGGACA
>NZ_KB899625.1:0-4880 GCF_000378365.1 Megamonas rupellensis DSM 19944
ACTTGAACTAGTGACCTCACGCTTATCAGGCGTGCGCTCTAACCAGCTGAGCTATAGGCCCATATTCTTATGTTCAAGCCGTTTGGCTTTTTTCTTATTGGCTCACGAGCCAGCTTCTATAGTATATTAAATAATGAGCCTCTTGTCAACACTTTTTTTGATTTTTTTTTTATATTTTTATAAAAACTATAAAAAGCTTTATATTTCAAGTGTTTTTAATCATCGAAAAGTGTTTTTTCTTTCTCTTTTTTATGCTAAAATCTATTTAAATTCACTTTATGATTATTTATAGAGGTTATATTATGTCAAAACTTATCAATAAAATTTTATTAATCATGTCCACAATACTCATTTTATTCGTTGTTTCGTTTAGTGCAGTATTTGGCTATCTATTCTTTCAACATTCTCAAAATATAGAAAGCAGTCGTTTAGAAAGCACAGCTTTATCTTTAGCTGATATTTTGAGTAAGTCTACAGGTAACAATCCTTTAACTAATATATATAACGCTAATGTTTTGCAATTAGTAAATATATTAGAACAAGGTGAAATATGGCTTGTAGATAAAAATACACTACAAATTATAGGCTCTCGCTTTAATCCAGCGTTAACTTATGACCAACTTCCAGCTCAAGCAGCCAATGACCTTCAATCCATTTTAAACGGTCAAAATATTCGCACTCAAGCCTTCAATATATATACACAGCCACATTATACTACAATTGGTGTTCCTATATATGATAGTGAAGGTAATGTCAAAGGAGCATTGCTTTTTCATAGCAAAATGCCTACATTAAAATTCAGTTGGTATGATGGAATTGCTTTAATGCTATTTTGTTCTATAGTCCTATTTGTAATTTTAATACTTCTCTTAAAAGCTCTCCTAAAAAAATACGTTTTACCTTTAGAAGTATTAAATCAATTTATTGAAAAGATTTTGCATCATAATTATACTTCCCATATAAAAACAAAGGCTAGTGATGAGATAGCTCAACTAGCTCAAAATTTAAATCGTCTTTCTTTATATTTACAAAATCTCGAAACTACATCTAAAGCTAAAGCTCAATCTGATAATAATTTAATCATAAAAACAGCTTATAAACTCCATACTCCTTTAAAAGAATTAAAACATGATATACACGAATTAGCTCAAAAAAAATCCAATATACCTGAGCCATATTTAAAACAAATGCAAAAAAATATTGATAAACTAGATATGATTGCTAATAATCTTTTAGATTTATCTCAATTAGATAATAAAGATTTTACACTTCAAAAAGATTTACTCAATTTAATAGAAATTCTTCAAGATAGTATAAAAGCTCGTGAAAAAGTAGCTAAGGAACAAAATATAAAGATAGATTTAAAAATAAGTCTAGCTAAAGAAATTATTTTATTTACAGGAGATAAAAATCGCCTTAAACAAATGTTTTGTGAAACTTTAGATAAAGCACTTCAAATCTATCCTCAAAAAAGTGATTTAATCATAAAGATTTTAGAAGATGACAACAATTATTATATCTATATGCAAAACAATAATGATGAAATATCTGTCGAACACCTACCAGAAATGTTTCCTCAATTTTATCAAACCGCAGAAGATGATACTATCTTAAATAGCATTGAACTAAAAATTGCCCAACATCTAGCTAGTTTACATCAAATAAAATTAATAACAGAAAAACAGTCTGATAAATATACTGTTTTTAAATTTACAATTAGCAAATAAAATAAAAAACTCATTTCAATATTTAAATTAACTATGAAAACAAATCTTATTTTTATAGTCAATTTCATTGAAATGAGTTTTTTTATTACTTATCTAAAAGAAAAATCTTATCTTGAGGTAATTTTACATATATAGTATCGCCAATTCTTTTATTATTTTGCCAATACTCTTTGCTGACTTCTAAACGAATGGCTTGTTTCGCATTTTCTTTTCTCAACATTATAACTATGCTAAAAATATTTTCTACTAATTCATCAATGATAAATTCTTCTACATTTATATCTTTTTTTCTTTCTTTATCATCAACTATCATTAACTCATGGGCTCTAATGCCTATGTATCTATCTTTATCACTTATTTCACTAGCAACTGTTAAATCTATATTCCAATCAATAGCTCTACATAAATACTTGTCTATTTTATCGATGCGTGAATGATTTTTGCAACCACTCAATTTAGAAGCAGCTATTGAATTTGGTTTTTCAAATAAATCTTTTTTAGTGCTAAAAGACACAGTTTTTCCTTGTGATAATACCATAATTTCATCACAAAAACGATAAATTTCATCTCTATTATGGGAAACGAATAACACATTTTTACCATAAAGTTTTAAAACTTTTGCTAATTCTAATTCAACTTGCCATTTCAAAAAATCATCTAAAGCCGAAAAAGGTTCATCTAACATTAATATATCAGGCTGTGAAGCAAAAATCCTAGCTAATGCTACTCTTTGTTGTTGCCCTCCTGATAAATTTTTAGGATAAGCCTTTTTTAAATTTTCTAAATGAAAAATTTTTAAATACTTAGCTATAATTTCTTTTTGCTCTTCTTTAATTTTTATACCTACAGTAATATTTTCTTCAACATTCATATGAGGAAACAACGCATAATTTTGAAATAAATAGCCTATATTTCGCTTTTGTGGTGATAAATTAATCTTTTTTTCACTGTCAAACAAAACTCTACCATTGAGAATTATCCTTCCTTCATCTGGTGTTTCTATCCCTGCAATACATTTTAATGTCATACTCTTACCGCAACCAGATGCACCTAATACACCTAAAATTCCTTTTTCAGTGTAAAAATTCACATCTAAACTAAAATCAGGATAATATTTTTTTATTGCCACTTCTAAAGCCATTTACTTCACCTCAACTATTGACTTTTTGTTGCTGTTTTAACCAATAATTCATCAATACCATTACCATTAATGATACAACAATTATTATCCCTGCCCAAACAAAAGCCGTTTCTTGGTCATTTGCTTGCACTGCTGAATAAATAGCTGTGGACATTGTCTGCGTTTTTCCTGGAATATTACCTGCTAGCATAATTGTCGCTCCAAATTCACCTAAAGCCCTAGCAAAAGATAAAATTGCACCTGCTAATATACCGGATTTTGCCAAAGGTAATATAATCTTCCAAAAGATTTTTTCTTCACTCATACCTAAAGTTCTCGCTGCAAAAATCAAATCTTTATCTATTTGCTCGAAAGCTCCACGCGTCGTTCTATACATCAGTGGGAAAGAAACTACAACTGCTGTAATTACAGTAGCTGGCCAGGAAAAAATTATATTAATATCAAACAAAGCTAAAAATTGTCCAATAAAACTATTTTTTCCTAAAAATAACAATAAGAAAAAACCCACTACAGTAGGAGGCAAAACTAAAGGTAAAGTGATGATGCCATCTATAAATCCTTGATATTTTTTTAATTTGCAAATAAATCTAGCTGCATATATACCTAAAATAAAAGTAATTATTGTAGCAAGTCCCGCTGTTTTTAAGGAAATATATAATGGAGAAAAATCCATATTTTCACCTCAAATGAAAATAGCGACAAGCTAAAGCATTAATCTGCTTTAATTTGTCGCTACATATTTTATTATTTTACGTTAAATCCATATTTTGCTAAAATATTTTTTTGTGCATCTTGAGATAAATATGCAATAAAATCTTTTGCTACATCTGGATTTTTAGAGGAATTTACCATCGCTATTGGATAAACTACAGGTTTATGCGTATTTTCTGGTGCTTCCATCAATACTTTAACTTTATCAGAAATAGCTGCATCTGTAGCATAAACTATACCGCAATCTACTTCGCCTGTTTCTACCCAACCGAGAACTTGACGTACATCAGAAGCATATACTGCCTTCTGTTTCATAGCGTCTAGTATCTTTAAATTAGAGAAGATTTCTTCTGAATATTGTCCAACTGGTACAGCTTTTGGTTCACCTAAAGCTATTTTATTGACTTTATCTGTAGCCACATCAGCAAAATCATTTAAAGATAATTCACTGTCTTTTGGCACAATTAAAACCACTTTATTCTCCAATAAATCTTTACGCGTGGACTTATCAATTAATCCTTTCTCATCTAGGGCATTCATCTGTTTTTGTGCTGCTGAAATAAATACATCAGCAGGAGCCCCTTGTTCTATCTGTGTTTGTAAGGCACCAGAACTTCCAAAGTTATATGTTAATTTCACATTTGGATGTTCTTTTTCATAATTTGCACCAATTTCTTTTATAGCATCTGTCATGCTAGCAGCTGCTACAATATAAACTTCTTGTTGCTTTTCTGTTTTTTGAGAACTATTATCTTGAGAAGTATTTCCACAACCAGCAAATACAACAGTTAATAAACAAAATATCACTAATATAACTATATTTTTGCCATTGCTTTTCATTTTAAAATCCTTCCTCTAATTAAAAACAATAATTACAAATTATTCCCTCTTAGAAATTAATAACTGTAAGAGCTACTAAACAAACAGAAGCGATTGTTACCATAATGCTATTCACTGATGTCTTCCTCCTTATCCTATTATCCATATATGAAAATATATTTATTTTTATACAAATAAAAAAGACAGGTTATCCTGTCTTTATCTAATGCCCGAAGGCTTATTATTTAATATGGTGGAGATGAGGAGATTCGAACTCCTGACCCCCTGCTTGCAAGGCAGGTGCTCTCCCAACTGAGCTACACCCCCATATATAGAGAGATATTCTCTCAAAACCAAACAATGCTCGAATGTGCTCGACACATGCCGTTACCTCGGTAACGCATGCTCCTTAGAAAGGAGGTGATCCAGCCGCACCTTCCGATACGGCTACCTTGTTACGACTTCACCCCAATCATCGCCCC
>NZ_KB899626.1:0-4716 GCF_000378365.1 Megamonas rupellensis DSM 19944
GATTTTTATGAAGAAGTTGTGGAATACCACCATGTTCATAATGAGATATCCATCTGCAAAGAGGAGCTATATCTGGCATGTTTAGAATTTTAGCTACATGAGAAATAGAAGCTCCTTTTAAAACCATTTTAATTGCTTTAACTTTAAATTCATTTGAATATTTAGTCATAAAAAAACTGCACCTCCAAAAGTTGTTTTGTGTCCAACTTTTGGGGTGCAGTTCAAGTAATATGAGAGTCTTTTTTTATATATTTTCATTAAATTTATATCCTATTCCCAAAATTGTAATAATGTATTCTGGTGAATCTGGTTGAGGTTCAATTTTTTTACGTAGTTTACGGATAAATGCCATTATATTATTATCTGAAAGCAGAAAATCTTCTTCCCAAACAGCTTGATATATTTGTTCTTTAGTAAAAACTTCGCCTTTATTTTTAGCTAAGAAATAAAGGATATCAAATTCTTTAGGTGTCAAAATTATTTCTATATTATTACGTAAAACTTTAATTTGCAAAATTAAGATTTGAGACCACATGGATTCTAAAAACCAACCTGTTTGAAATAGTGATATATATATCGTTTGTAAATGAATATCTGTTAATTCACTGTATAGTAATCCATTTGTAAATAATGGGCAAAAAATAAAGTAAAGAAATAAAAAGGTAATAATATCAAAAATTGAGCTTAATGGACCAAAAAAACACATAAATGAGCCTAAATGATGATTAGACCAATTCAAAGGTAAACGATAATTTTCATTATCAATTTTATCCCAAGGTAAAATTAAACATAAAATATCATATAGAATATTTAATAATAATAATTGGATTGCTGTCATAGGCAAAAATGGTAAAAAAGCACTAGCACAAATGATTGAAAATATATTACCAAAATTTGATGAAGCTGTTATTTTAATATATTTAGTGATATTTGTAAATGTTTTGCGACCTTCAATAATAGCTTTGTGCAAAATAGTTAAATCTTTTTGACATAAGATAACATTAGCTACATCTTTTGTAGAATCAGTAGCTTCATTTATAGAGATACCTATATCCGCTTCAACAATAGCAGGAATATCATTTAAGCCATCACCTAAAAATCCTACAGTATGCCCATTTTGTTGTAAAGAAGTTATAATCATTCTTTTTTGATCAGGTGTAAGTTCAGTAAAAATAGTAGTTTTTTCTATTAATTTATCTAATTGAGCTGGATTTAAATTACTTAGTTCATTACCAGTGATAATATCAGTAGTTGAAATGCCCACTCGTTTACAAATAGATGTAGCAACACTAACATTATCTCCTGTTAATAATTTTATATTTACATTTAATGATTGAAGTTTTTTTATTGCTTCAATAGAAGATTTTTTAGGAGCATCAAAAAATGCCAAATATCCTATTAAAATTAAATTATTTTCGCTCTCTAAATCAATAGATGTAGTGTCTATTAAAGATTTATAGGCTACAGCCATAACTTTCATACCATCTTCAAGCATTTCATCAATTACAGCATGTATACTTTGAGTATTTTTATTGTCTATAGGAAGAATTTTATTTTGGTATTCAATATATTGACAACGTTTAAATAATTCTTTAACATCACCTTTAGTAATTAAAAGTTTTTGATGTTCATTTTGAATAATAACACTACTACATTTTCGTTCAAAATCAAAAGGTATTTCTGAAATTCGTTTGTTTTCGTTAATTAATTGTTGAAAATAATCTTTTTTTTGAGGTATTGTAGCATATTTTAAAATAGCATTATCTATATGATTAGGATAACTTGATAAATGATAACTATTTAAGTAAGCAAAATCTAATGTTTTTTGATTTTCATTACCTAGAATATCAAGATAATATTCTAAAATAATATTATTAGAAGTTAGTGTACCTGTTTTATCTACGCAAAGAATATCCATACTACCAAAACATTGCATAGCATAAATATCTTTTAAAATGATTTTTTGTTTAGACAAATAATTACTGCCTTTAACTAAACAAGTAGTAATTATCATAGGTAATAATTCAGGCGTTAATCCAATAGCTATGGAGAGAGCAAAAACAAAGGAATATAGTAAGCTTCCATGCACTAATATAGAGATGATAGAAACTATGGGGATTAAAATAGCCATAAATTTTATCAGTGTTAAAGAGATAGAATTGGCATCTTTAAAAAAGCTTGTAGAAGTTATCTTAGATGTTTTATTTTGTGCAAATGAACCATATAAAGTATTAGTACCTACATTTAAAACGATACCTTCACCACTACCGCTAATAATACTAGTACCCATAAAAGCTAAATTAGAATAATTAGTAATGGTCATATTATCGAGATTTTTAATATCAGAATGTTTTTCAATAATATCACTTTCACCTGTTAAAATAGCTTGAGAAACAAATAAACTATTTGTTTTTATTAGGCGAATGTCAGCGGGAACTTTAGTATTAGCTGTTAAATATACATAATCGCCAACAACTAGATTTTTAATAGGTATATCAATCCATTTATTATTGCGCTTCACAGCAATATAATTGTTTAAAAAGGTATCCATTTTAGATAGTCTATAAAAAGAACGTTGTTCATAACTAAAGCGAATGATTACGCTTAAAATAATCATTATAATAATGATAGTAATAGTACTGTAATTTTGATGCAGTTGTATAGGATAGATAATGTCCGTAATTATAGAAATTATGCTGATAATATATAAAATTATAGTAAATGGATTAAAAAATGCCCTATAAAGATGTTGTTTAGTAAATGAATGATCTAAATTATTAAAATTATTATCGCCAAAATTTTTTCTTTGCAATAGAATTTGATTGGATTTTAATCCTTTAGATGAAGTATTTAATAAAATATAGAGTTTATCTAAATCAATTGTTAAGTATTGTTTTAATTTATTATTTAACGAAAATATTTTATACATAGTACCCTCCTTTTTATTTATTTGTATTGTATCATATAAGATATATATTTTTAATAAAAGCTAGGACATATATAAATCCTAGCTTTTAATTTATTTATTGATTATTTTGTGGTTTAAGGCTCCAAAAAATGATATTCATAATAATCATAACAAAGAAACATATTCCTAAAGATAAATAAAAGTCATTATCTATATTGTGAAGATAAGAATTTGAAAATAAATTAGAGATAAAATTCATAATAAATACCTCCTAAAATATATTAAAGTAGTTTTCCATAATGGCGAATATATGCTTTTTTTATGCTGGTAGCTAATAACATGTACAAGATTATACAAGGGATTAAATAGATAAAATAGCTAAATGGTAAAGCAATAAATCCTAATATTGTTCCTAGTGGAGAAAATGGAATAATTGTTAAGACTATAATGCCAATAAAGGTCAATAATGTTACAGGTAAAGAAGCAAAACTTTGAATAAATGGTATTTTTGATGTACGTATCATGTGAATTACAAAAGTTTGACTCCACATAGATTCTACGAACCAACCTGTTTGGAATAGTGCAATATATTCAGCTTGTATTTTTAATAATTCACTGCCTTGATAGACTGTTGGTAAATCATTAAATAAGATACCATTAGATATAAATAATGGACAAAAAATGAAATACATAAAGATATAAGTTATCCAATCGAAAATGGAACTTGTAGGGCCAAGCCAAATCATAAAACTTCCTATGGAAAAAGCGTCCCAATTTCTAGGTTTAACAAGAAATTCTTTATCTACATTATCCCAAGGAATAGCTGTACAAGATAAATCATAGATTAAATTTAAAACAATAAGATGTAAACTCATCATTGGCAAAAATGGTAATAATGCTGAAGCAATAAGAACAGAGAACATATTTCCAAAATTTGAAGATGCTGTTATTTTGATATATTTAATCATATTGGCATATGTTTTACGACCTTCAATTATACCTTGTTCTAAAACCATTAAATCTTTTTCTAAAAGAATTATATCAGCAGATTCTTTGGCAATATCTACAGCGCTGTCTACAGAAATAGCTATATCAGAAGATTTCATTGCAGTGGCATCATTGATACCATCTCCCATGAAACCAACCGTATGACCATTTTGGCGGAGCAATTTTACAATTTTTGCTTTTTGTTCTGGTGATAATTTAGCGAAAACATCAGTTTTTTCTACAGCTATAGCTAAATCTTGTTCTGATAGTTGTTCAATATCTGAACCAAGTAAAAGATTATTAACTTTTAAACCAACTTGTTTACATATAGAACGAGCAACTTTATCATTATCTCCTGTTAAAACTTTTACTTTAACACCATATTCTTTTAATGCTTTTAAAGCTTTTACAGTTGATTCTTTTGGCGGGTCTAAGAATGCTAGATAGCCAATAAGTACCATATCACATTCGTCTGCTATGCTGAATTTATCTATTGGTGATGGATTATTTTTTTGAGCAACAGCTATTACCAAATGCGAGCGTAAAGTCCCTAAATTTATTTATGGGGATATAAGCTCGCTAAAAAACAATGATTCGATATCATTGTTTTTTATTGTATTATATTTTTAATAGTTATATAATACTTTTATGAAATATAAATCAAATAATAATATAGTATATTCTTGTAAATATCATGTAGTATTTTGTCCTAAATATCGTAGAAAAGTGTTGAACAATGGTGTTGATGAACGATTAAAGGAGTTGATTAATAATATTTGTCAGGAGCTTCACGTCGATTTAATCGAGATGGAAGTAATGCC
>NZ_KB899627.1:0-3637 GCF_000378365.1 Megamonas rupellensis DSM 19944
TGTGTTAAATGACCACCATCTGTAAGGTTCATACCTAAAATAGTATCTCCTGGCTGTAGCAAAGCAAAATATACTGCTGTATTTGCTTGTGCTCCAGAATGTGGCTGTACATTTGCATATTCTGCACCAAATAATTTTTTAGCACGATCTATAGCTAATTGCTCTACAATATCAACATATTCACAACCACCATAATAGCGTTTGCCTGGATAACCTTCTGCATATTTATTTGTAAGTATACTTCCTTGAGCTTGCATAACGGCTGTGCTAACGATATTTTCTGAAGCAATCATTTCTAATTTTTCACGTTGACGAGAAAGTTCTTGGTCTATTGCTTTTTGTATTTCTGGGTCAACTGTTTTTAAATTTGTTAATAAGTCCATGGCTACGCCTCCTGTTATTAAATAATTACTTTATTTTTATTTATAATATTCTTTTATATTTAAAACTAATTTCTATTTTTTCGCACAAAAAAGAGCGCATGAAAATTCATGCGCTCTGTCTTTTGTACCTGAAAGATTTTTCTTCTTCGGTGCAAATTTAATTGCTTTCCAGAGTTTCGTCCGTATACGGTCCTTTTGCCTGAGAGTTTGTGCCTCTTTCACCTTCGGCGTTGCTATCGCAATCTCTCCCGTATCGATCAACCGAATATCTAGGTTTATAATATCATTTAATTCAAAATAATGCAATAATATAAAAAAATTTTTATATTTAATTCAAAACTTAAGATAATTTTAATATTTATTCGTTATAATAAAGAAAAGGAGTTGATCAAAAATGAAAACACGTATGCATATTACGTTTATTTTACTAGCCATATCTTTTATCATAATTGCGTTTACTGGAATTTATATGGATTTTAAAATTTTAATACTGCCAAAAACATTATCTAAACCGTTGCATATATATTTAGGTTATTTTATGATTATACTCGTTATCATTCATTTAATTGATAATCGCAGATGGATAAAAAATATCTTTAAGTAAAGTCCTTTGACTTTACTTATTTTTTTTGCTATATTATATAGACCAGTTGTTATATTTTTATAAAAAGGAGTATAAACATGTCTACAATGTCAAAAACAGATGCTAATATTAGCGAAAATAAAAATAATATTTTAATTACACTTTTAGCTTCAATCTGCTCATTAGGTCCGCTTGCTACTGATATGTATTTGCCAGCATTACCTCAAATGACACTTGATTTTGCAACTACACCATCTATTATTCAATTAACACTTACATCTTGGCTTATTGGTCTTGCCATAGGGCAAGTCATAGCAGGACCATTAAGTGATATTTATGGTAGAACAAAACCTCTTGTTTTCGGTTTGATAATTTTTACTATCTCTTCTGTAGCTTGTATTTTTGCCCCATCTATTGAGCTTTTTATCTTTGCTCGTTTTATTGGGGGCTTTGCTGCTTCTTCCGCTTTAGTTGTCAGTCGTGCTATTGCCAGTGATATCTATAAAGGAACAATGCTCACTAAATTCTTAGCTACGGTAATGATTATTCAAGGTCTTGCTCCTATAATTGCGCCAGTGCTCGGTGGTCAATTATTGCGTTTCTTCTCTTGGATAAGTGTTTTTGTTATTTTAACTCTTGCTGGTATCGGTATTACTCTTTTATCACTATTAAAATACAAAGAAACTCTTCCTGAAGAAAAACGTTTAAAAGGCGATATTGCCCACATTGTTAAAGTATTTTTCAGTTTATGTGCTAGACCTTATTTTGCTAGCTTATGTGCTATTCAATTCTTTGTTTTCTGTTCCTTGTTCGCTTATATATCTGGCATGCCTTTCATGCTTCAAGGTATTTATAATTTCACACCACAAGATGTTTCTCTCGTTTTTGCTTTCGTCGGTATCGGTATGATGATAGCTGGTAAAATCACTAATATTTTAACAGGTCGCATACCTGACTCTAAATTATTACTTATAGGACTTTGCCAAGGTTTGATTTTTGGTATATTATTTTTAGTAGGAATTGTTTTAGATTTTTCTATATATGTATTGATTATTTTATTGCTATTAACTCAAACAGCATTACCACTCACTGCTTCCACTAGTTTCTCACTTGCTATGCAAACTCAAAAGAAAGTTGCTGGTAGTGCTTCTGCATTACTCGGATTTTTCTCTACCATCTCTGGTGGTTTCGTAGCACCTATTGTAGGTATTGGTGGTGGTACTACAGCTCTTCCTACAGCTTTAGTAATTGCTGTTGCTGAAGTTTTAGCATTGATTATCTTCTTAACTATCACTAGAAAATATGTTAAAACTATAGCTTCTAATACAAAAGGATAATTGCCTATGAAAACAAATACAAAAGATATCTTTATTGATACAGCCTCATCTTTATTTGCTAATCAAGGATATCACGCCACAGGAATTAGTGAAATTCTCAAAAAAAGTAATGCTCCTAAAGGCTCGCTTTATTATTATTTTCCCCAAGGAAAAGAACAACTTGCTCAAGAAGCTTTGCAAAAAACTGCTGAAAAAATCTCTACAGAAATTTTAGATGTATTAGCTAAAGCTTCTACACCACTTGAAGGCTTGCAACAACATCTAATATATATTGCACAAAAGATTGAAAAAGATTTGTTTCAACCAAATGTTTCCATAAGTCTAATAGCTTTAGAAACTTTTTCTTCTAATGAAATAATACGCCTAGAATGCGAACATACTTTCCAGCAAATTCAAAATATCTATAAAAACAGCTTTTTAAAAATGGATTTACAAGAAGAATATGCTGATTTTCTAGCTATGACTATGGTCATGCTGACAGAAGGTGCCATTACTTTATCTTTGACTAAAAAAAATACTCAACCTTTACATCAATTAGCTAATAATCTGCCTTTGCTTATAAACTTTAATAATCTTTTAGGGGAAAATTATGCTAAATAATGATGATTTTAATTTATTAAATACGCTTTTTCCTGCATGGCAACAATTAACTACTAAACAACAACAAATCATTTCTCAAAATGCTTCTTTAATTCAAGTAAAAAAAAATAATTTTGTGCATACAACTAAAGAAGGTTGTTCTGGTATTTTAATCATCAAAAAAGGACAATTGCGAGTTTATACTTTATCTGAACAAGGTAAAGATATCACTTTTTATCGCTTAAATGATGGCGATATTTCCATATTATCTGCTTCTTGTGTGATTAAAGATATTACATTTGATTATTGTAAGCCGCACACTTGTGATTTAAATCATGAGTTAGGCAAACAAAATAGTCAGCGTATATAGAAATATGTACGTAGAGATAGACAAAGAGCTATCCTATACTGTTTGAATTGCTGGAAACTCCTAAAGATATCTGAACTACAACGTAAACATGAAATAAAGTTAAGCGTGAATGTGGCGAAAGCAGAAAAAATCAGATATATAGCATAAGGTTAAACCCTAAGTGCTGAAAAATGGATAATCAGCAGCGAAGCTCCGAAAAGGAGAACGTTCAACGACTATTCCTCTTGAGGGAAGTACTCAGTAAGCGATTGACTGAGGAAGTGGACAGACTCTAACAGGTAAAGCTGAGAGATAAGATATAGTCTGTGCCGTTATGAAAGTAACGGAAGTTCATAAGAGAACTGTATAGAAAGTAGCGTTTCTATATGAACGAGACCTCATAATA
>NZ_KB899628.1:0-2672 GCF_000378365.1 Megamonas rupellensis DSM 19944
TAATTGCTTTAACTTTAAATTCATTTGAGTATTTAGTCATAAAAAAACTGCACCTCCAAAAGTTGTTTTTTGTCCAACTTTTGGGGTGCAGTTCACTTGAGCTTGTCTCTTTACTATTATTCATATAAAAGGAGTAATTTAAAAAATAATATGGTATAATATCTTGTAATAGGTGGTGTATATGAAAGTCGGTATTTTTGATAAAAAGTTATGGAACGAGTTTCGTTATATAGTTTCAATTATTTGTGGAATAGTTTCATTTGTGGTTATTTTTATAGATATTCCATCTAATATAAAAGTATGGCTCGGAAGTGTTTTTGTTATTTTACTTTTTTTGATTTTTATATTTTTAATAATTAGAGCCAATCGACTAAATGAAAAAACCTTAAAAATAAATCAAACTAAGTTCGTAATCAAATTTGGTGATTTATTTTCAGAACAAGGCTTAAAGACAATCCCATTTAACGAGTATTTTGATACAGAGATCAGTGACAAAGTAATTTCCATAAAAACCTTAAATGGAATATTTCTAAAAGATAAAGTTTCCGATGTTCGCCAAGTTGATTATAAGATTAAAAATGATATTGAGTGCAAAAAAAATATTATTGCCATTAATAAAAAAAGAGTTCATGGTAAAAAAACGATATATAAATTGGGAACATCAGTACGTTTTGATGATTATATATTAGTTGCATTCTCTAAATTTGATGAGCAAAATAGGGCGTATTTAGGATTGGCAGATTATCTTAGTTGTCTTGTAAATTATTGGAGTGAAACAAATCGTATATATAATGGTGAAAATATAGTGTTACCATTGATGGGAACAGGTATTACTCGTTTAATGTGCGGAAATTCTATAACTTATCAGAAGGCATTAGAAATTATTATCCAAACATTTGAATACAGCAATCTTGCTTTTTCGCATGATTGCAAAATCACTTTAGTCATTTCAGAAAAACTAAAATCAGAAATAAACTTATATAACATAGGAGGAAAATAATATGGCATATAGAAATGGCGTGTATGTTGCTTTTAATGGTTGTAACACAACTGATCCTACCCAAAGTGATATTAAATATTTTAATATCATGAAAGCATGGGCTAGTAATGGCAATATAGAATTTAATTTTGTCAATAGCCATGACAAGACTTATGCTGTCAATGATAACAGTAAACTGATAACTCTTAAAAGTAGATTACAAGAAAGAATGAGAAACTCAAAAAGTATGGTATTAATCATTACTGAACATTCTAATGCAAATAGAGGCTTGTTAGGATGGGAAATTGAACAATGTATTAAAACATATAAACTTCCTATCATCGTTGCATATACCATGTGTTCCGGTAAACTGACTTCAATCAGCTCTTATAAAAAATACTGGCCTGAAAAACTAAAAGAATTCATTGATAAAGATAAAGTAAAAACAATACACATTCCATTAAAAAAAGAACTTATATTAAAGGCTATAAATGATTTTTCAGTAAATGATATGCCAAATTATACTATTACTGTTTATAAAGAAAGCGTTTATGATGAATTGTTAAAATAAAAAAGAAGCCGGAGTGCGGTAGCCAATTGTGTGGCTACCGCACTCCGCTTTTTTATGGATGCAAGAAAAGGCGTTACGCAGTAGAACTCCATTTTTGAAGGAAAAAGTATACAGCCCTTACCGCGTGGAAAATTCGTCTCAAAGCCACTTGTATCAAGGCTTTTTCTGTCCCTTGTGTGCATTTGCAAAGCCAATCTTTGATTTTCAAGTGGAGAAAGAAAGCTTGATCTGTTTGTACCATAATGCGACTGGCGCGAGACTTTATGACCTCTGCATTCAGCAATTTTTATATACTCTTAAACGCTGAAATCATATCGCGAATATTTTGAAATCTTTTTGCCTTATCCGGGTTCAATCCTCGCTCAACAAAAGCTCGTAAATCCGGATTAGAAATTTTTTCTATATTAGTTCTGCCTGTCAGCACAAAATAAATAACTCTAGTAAGAGCATAAGTTTCGTGAATAATGCTATAAGTATCAAAGCCCTCTACAATAAGTGCAGGATCATTAAAATAACCTTTGAACTCTGTATTAACTGTTGTTAGTGTACTATCAGGAATTTTTACAAGTCCAAAATCTGAAAGTTTAATAACAAGAGCATCGTCATATTCCTTTATTAAAATATTTTTAGGGCTTATATCACGATGTAGATGTCCTTTTGAATGAAGATAATCAAAAGCACGAAATATTTGTTGAGCAATTTTTTTTCGCTGTATAATTGTCAAGTTTGAATTATGAGCAGTAATATATTCATTCAGTGTATAATCCATATATTCCATAATATACTCATTTTTGTCTGGATTATAACAATAAACTTCAAGTATATATGGAGAAGATAGATCGTTCATTACATCAAATTCTCGTTTGAAACGAGCAATCTCTTTATTAGTAAGTTCCTTTTTTGCACGTTTCAAAATAAAAAATCGATTATAAAATGTGTCCTTATATTTATAAACATTGGCATAAGAACCGCTTCCAATCAGTTTCAACTCAAATGTAAAATCTTGTTGTTTATGTGAAATTGTTATATTACCAAATGCGAGCGTAAAGCCCCTAAATTTATTTATGGGGATATAAGCTCGCTAAAAAACAATGATTCGATATCATTGTTTTTTATTGTATT
>NZ_KB899629.1:0-2511 GCF_000378365.1 Megamonas rupellensis DSM 19944
TTGCTTTAACTTTAAATTCATTTGAGTATTTAGTCATAAAAAAACTGCACCTCCAAAAGTTGTTTTTTGTCCAACTTTTGGGGTGCAGTTCATATGATTGCTCTTTTTTCTATTATTATTTTACAACAGTAACGTTTACTGCACGAAGTTTGCTAGCGTCACGGCTGTCAGCTTCTGTATCAAAAGTAACTTTTTGACCTTCTTCTAAAGTTTTGAAGCCTTCGGAATTGATAGCGGAGAAATGAACGAATAAATCTCCAGATCCGTCATCATTAGTAATGAAGCCATAGCCTTTACCAGAATTAAACCATTTAACTGTACCTGTTCCCATTATAAAATCCTCCTTAGGATATAAAATATAATCAGTGCAGAGGTCAAACTAAAAAACACATAAGAATCTTCCACACTTATTAAGAGGAGGACTAAGACGTGACTTTAATTGTGTTCCAAAACAAGACTGAATATCCTAATAGTAGCATGGGAAGTATAATTTGTCAATTTACAAAATAACACATATCATAATTATTTTTTATAGTTGAATTGATTTTTAGATTTACATATTTACAATAAAATTTGACATAATAAATAGATGATGATATATTTATAAGTCGATAATAAATTTTATAAGTTAAAATCATTTATTTTTCGATATAAAATATAGACATATATATATTATCGAGAGATAAAAAATTTATTTATCCAGAAAGGGTGATTAGATGAATGGAATAATGTTAGTTGGTTGTGCTATTATAATTTTTTTTCTAGCCTATAGAATTTATGGTCGTTGGTTATTACATACTTGGGGTGTTGATGAAAATGCAAAAACACCTGCTTTTAAATATAATGACGGTCAAGATTTTACACCAGCATCTAAATTTACGGTATTTTCTCATCAATTTTCTTCAATAACAGGTGCAGGCCCTGTAACTGGCCCAATTATTGCAGCTATGTATGGCTGGCTTCCTGCTTTTTTATGGATTATCGTAGGTGGTATTTTCTTTGGAGCAGTACAGGATTTCACTGCATTATATGCTTCTGTGAAAAATGAAGGTAAATCCATGGGTATGTTAATTGAACATTATATTGGTAAAACAGGCAGACGTTTATTTTTGTTATTCTGTTGGTTATTCACTTTATTAGTAATAGCTGCTTTTGCTGATATAGTAGCGAATACTTTTAATGGATTTAGTAAAGATGGTGCATTAATAACACCAAACGCAGCAGCAGCTTCAATATCCATGTTATTTATTTTTGTAGCTATTTTATTTGGTTTATTCATTAAGAAATTTAAACCGAATGAAAAAGTTCGTCTTGTTTTAGGTATTATTTTATTAATTGCTATGCTTGCTGTGGGTATTGCTTTTCCAATTTATTTAGATAGAATGATTTGGCTCTATGTAGTATTTGCTTATATATTTGCAGCTTCTGTAATGCCTATGTGGATTTTAAAACAGCCTCGCGATTATTTGAGTACATTTTTACTTTTAGCAATGATTGCTGGTGGTGTTATCGGTGTATTAGCGGTAAATCCAACAATTAATATGCCAGCTTTTGTAGGTTTTAATGTAAATGGAAAAGATTTATTCCCAATTTTATTTATAACTATTGCTTGTGGTGCCGTTTCTGGTTTCCATAGCTTAGTATCTTCAGGTACTTCTTCTAAAACTATCTCTAATGAAAAAGATACTTTATTTGTTGGTTATGGTTCTATGCTTGTAGAGTCTGTTTTAGGTGTTGTTTCTTTAGTAATTGTTTGTTCTGCTGCTACTAATGGTCAGTTGCCAGAAGGTACACCTTTCCAGATTTTCTCCACAGCTGTAGCTGGATTTTTCGCTATGTTTGGTATGCCACATGATATAGCAAATTGTATTTTGACTATGTGTGTATCAGCTTTAGCTCTTACTTCATTAGATGCAGTAGCTCGTATTGGCCGTATGTCTTTCCAAGAATTATTCAGTGTAGATGAAGGTCAAGAAATGAGTTTTGTACAAAAATTATGTACAAATAAATATTTTGCTACACTTATAACTTTATTTATTGGTTATTTATTATGCCTTGGTGGTTATATGAATATCTGGCCATTATTTGGTGCTGCTAATCAGTTATTGTCTGCATTAGTACTTATCTCTTTGGCTGTATTCTTAAAAACAACTGGAAGAAAAGGCTTTATGCTTTATATTCCAATGGTAGTTATGTTCTGCGTTACTTTAACAGCTTTAGTAGAAGCTGTGTATGCAATTGTTGTAAAATTATCTATGGGACAATTTGTTTTTGCTGTAGATGGATTACAGTTAATTATCGCGCTTGCTTTGATGATACTTGCAATTTCTGTAGCTGTTCATTGTGGTAGAGAACTTGCTGGTGCTAAAGATAATAGTAAAGCTGAATTAAATAATTAATAAAAAGAGTGATAGGTATTTTGAACTGCACCCCAAAAGTTGGACAAAAAACAACTTTTGGAGGTGCAGTTTTTTTATGACTAAATACTCAAATGAATTTAAAGTTAAAGCA
>NZ_KB899630.1:0-2165 GCF_000378365.1 Megamonas rupellensis DSM 19944
AGAATTTTAGCTACATGAGAAATAGAATCTCCTTTTAAAACCATTTTAATTGCTTTAACTTTAAATTCATTTGAGTATTTAGTCATAAAAAAACTACACCTCCAAAAGTTGTTTTTTGTCCAACTTTTGGGGTGCAGTTCACTTCTAAAGTGCTTTTTTTATTTATATTATGCTAAAGTATCACCTTTAAAATTATTTTGGTAAGAAGATTTTATTTCTCCGCGAGAAATTTCACGTTCCCAGAGACCAACAACAACTGTAGCAATACAGTTACCAAATATATTGCAGAATGTACGAGCCATATCCATGATACGGTCTACACCTAAGATAATAGCGATACCTTCTGTTGGAATACCAAAAGAAGCAGCTGTACCAGCAATTACGATGATAGAAGCGCCAGGAACACCGGCTATACCTTTAGTGGAAATCATAAGTGTAAGTAACATCATGATTTGTTGAGTAAGACCAAAATCAATATCATACATTTGAGCTAAGAAAATAACAGCTAGAGAACTATATAAAGTGGAACCATCAAGGTTGAAGGAATAACCTGTTGGCATAACGAATGTGATGACATGTTTTGGTAAACCTAATTTTTCTAAACATTTCATGGCAAGTGGTAAAGCAGCTTCACTACTTGCAGTGGAATAACCTAATAATAATGGTTCACGTAAAACTTTGAAGATATGCCAGAAATTTAATTTAGTGATGATAGAAGCAATAATTGCAAGGATGATTAAAAAGACGATTATTGCAAAATAAAGTGAAAATACTAATTTTCCAAGAGGAATAAGCATTTCTAAACCGAAAGTACCAACAGTATAAGAAATCATGGCAAAAATACCAATTGGTGCAAAAAGCATAACATAATGTGTAACTTTGAACATTGCTTCTGCTACACCACGACAACATTCAACAACAATTTTTCCTTTTTCGCCGATATGAGCAAGAGCTACACCGAAGAAACAGCTAAAGAAGATGATTTGTAACATATCGCTTTTAGCGCAAGCTTCAACAATGTTAGCAGGAATGATATTTAATAAGTGCATAGAAATACTAAAAGATTCTGCAGTAGCGGCAGCATTAGCACCGGCAGAAGCTCCAATGGAAGGAAGAGAAACGCCAACACCAGGTTGAAGTACATTTACGACTACAAGACCAACAACTAAAGCTAAACTACTAGCAACTTCGAACCAAATGATGGCTTTACCACCTAAACGACCAAGTTTTTTGAAATCACCAGTGCCAGCAATACCAATTATTAAAGTACTAAAAATAAGAGGTACAACGATCATTTTAATCATGCGAATGAACGCATCGCCTAATGGTTTTAATTGTGATCCGATATCAGGTAAAAAATAACCAAAGATAGCACCTAATACTAGCCCTAAAAATATTTGGGCTGTTAGATTAATGCGCAACTTTTTCATTAAAAAGACTCCTTTTTGAAATTTATTTTTTGCATAAAAACTGATTATATATTGTTATTTTATGCAGTTAACATATTAACAATATATTTAAAAACATATTTATTATTATAGTAGTAATGTTATGTTAAGTCAATGTAAAATCTAGATAAAACATTGTATACATTGTTTTAAGAGTAAAATTAGTTTGAATATTTATGAATTAATAATTTGCATAAAAACGCTATGGATAAATTTTAAATATATGTTAAAATAAAAAATATATTTAAATGAATAGGAATGAGATTAATGTTAACTTTAAAAACAGGTATAAAAGGACAAGCACAAATTAAAGTGGTTAAAGAAAATACAGCGAAAATAATGAAAAGTGGAACCTTGCCAGTTTTTGCAACTCCAGCGATGGTGGCGCTAATGGAAGAGGCTTCTTGCATGGCTTTAAAAGATTATTTGGAAGAAGGAGAAGGCACTGTAGGTATAAAATTGGATATATCACATATTGCACCAACTGCTTTAGATGATGTCGTAACAGCTACAGCTACTTTAGATAAAATAGAAGGTAGAAAATTAACTTTTATAGTTGAAGCAAAAGATACGCATAAAGTTATTGGTAAAGGAATACATGAAAGATTTATTATAAATAATGAAAAATTCATGAATAAATTACAAAAAAATTAATAATTAATAAAAAAGCTTTCTATTTATAGTGATGTGCACCCAAAATATTGGACATATTAATTA
>NZ_KB899631.1:0-1977 GCF_000378365.1 Megamonas rupellensis DSM 19944
TAAAACTAAAAGGACTTAGTCCTGTAGAATACAGAACTAAGTCTCAATTAGTAGCTTAATTAATATGTCCAATATTTTGGGTGCATATCAAAATTTAGTAGTAAGTCTTTTTTGTTAGTTGAAGTCATGAAAGGACATGGAAATATATCCTAAATGAAAAATGATAGTTAATATTAAAATGATATTTAAAGTGCAAATAAAGAAATTCAATTTTCTGTTAGGTATTAGTTGAGATAAAGCATTTTTAAATTGATTTATTAGCCAACAATTACAAGCAAAGAATAATATAAAAAGAGGATGGGATTTAAAAGAATATAAAGCACTTAATAATAGACAAGATAAAGTAATGAAGTTAATACTATAAATCACTACATTGATAAAAGTAATTAATCTATTTTTAGTTATATCCTCCGTCAAATTATCTAATAGAATTTAATTTATTTACAATACTATTACCATTTTCTCCATATTCAACAACCATTATTGCTTGATTACCCATATAAATTGTATTTCCACTTAAATAAGCTTCAGGTGGATTTTTAGGATGATTATGATAAACTGCTGCCAAATTACCAGCAATTAGATATGCTCTTTCTTGACTGCTCATATCATTTGCAGGGACAGGTGTTATAAAATCATGACGATTTACACTAATCATGCCAGTTTTACTATCAACCTTTACTTTATTATTACTATAGTCAGTGAGTTTATCAGAATAATTATCACGGCGTGATTGATGACTTGGATGGTCAGAAGGTGAGAACAATTCACCTACGAAATTAGTTTTAGACTCACCCATTTTATCGATAAAACGTTGCCAAGTAGCAGCACCAGCACCGATATTATAACCAGCGCTTGTTGCATAATTAAAAGCAATATCATCAGCATCTTGTTCTTGAACTTTAGTTATACCTTTGGCAATCATATTATTTTGAAGAACATTCGCACCAATTATAGATATAATATTAGGATTTTGAGAAGCATAAAGATTAGTCAATAATTGTACAGAAAAACTTTTCTTGGCAGAGCTTTGAACATGTTCTTCTTCACCATGAGCTAATTCATGAGCAATAACAATGGCAAGTTCATCTTCATTATTATTAAGCAATTTAAACATACCAGTATTTACGCTTAAATTATGACCTACAGTGCAAAAGGCATTATATTCTTCACTTGGATTAATGAAATAATTATAAGGTTTATCTTTAATAGAAGGGTCCGTTAAGGAGATAGCATAAGTCAAACGGTTCATGATATTATCTAATAAAGTATTGTAATAAGGGTCAGTATTTTCTCCTAATTCACTTTTCATTTGATTAAAATACTCATGACGACCATCACTATCTAGATAATTGAGCTGTTTTTCTAATTGCTGATATTGAATACCAGTGATAGCCACAGCGCCAATAGCATTACCCCAGTTGAAGGCATATGCAGATTGATTAGGCAATATAGTATAAGAAACTGAAAAACCTAAAGATAAAGCAATACCTGTTGATAATAGTTTTTTGTATGTTTTTCTTAACATAAATAGCCCTTCTTTCTTTATATATAGTATATTTTTATTATAATCTATATATATCTACAAGAGAAATTAAAATTATATTAATTTTTTTATAAAAAAATATAAAAAAAGGTGTTGACATTTAGGTTGAGTTTAATATATAATAATCAACGTTGTCGATGAGCAACAAACAAAATAAAGAGTTTTGAAAACAACAAAACAAACAAAATAAAAAAGTTTGAAAAAAGTTGTTGACAAAACAAAAAACGTAAGATATAATATTTAAAGTCAGCTCGAGAGAGCAAGACAAAAGATGTTCTTTGAAAACTAAACAATGCACAATATGTTTTCTAACATAAACGAATGTGCGGTATCTGCTTTATAGCAGATTACCTAATAAATTCTTTTTAAACAGATAATTAAGAGCCAATCGGTTCTTCGAAAAATAATTTTTTTTGGAGAGTTTGATCCTG
>NZ_KB899632.1:0-1913 GCF_000378365.1 Megamonas rupellensis DSM 19944
AAAGAAAAATTGGTATCGGGAGGTAGAGTTCTTTTGTTACTTTTCTTGCTCATGAAAGAAAAGTAAGTATAAAAATGTAGGTGTTCATTTCTTTGGTGGCAAAGAAACAAACCAAAGAAACCGCCTCGCGATATTGATTTTATTAACCTATGGCTACCATAAAAGTCTGCTAACGCGAGGAAAATTACAGATTATAATTTCCCTGTAATATAGATTTTATAATAGTAATATAAGATTTATATTATAGGGATTTTTCTGTTTTTATAAATAAGTATTTACCTATTATTTTAAAGTAAATAATATATTTTACTTATGAATAGATATATGATAATATAAGGTCAAGGTTGAACGAGATGTTAATTAAGAAATTATAAATAAGATAATTTATGAAAGAAGGCTTTATATTATGATTAGAAAAGTTCCTGTACCTACTGCTGGGGTGATGCTTGGATTGGCGGCTCTTGGTAATTTGCTTGCACCATATTCCATGATTTTGAAATATGCTTGCGGTATTAGTTCTGCGTTTTTAGGGGTGTTGTTATTTAGCAAAATTATTTTACATCCGCAGATGATGAAAAATGATTTGAATGGAAATTCTATTTTTGCCAGTGTATTTGCTACTTTCTTTATGGCAATTATGCAGCTTTGCACTTATACTTTTCCGTTTGCACCTATAGCTAGTGAAGTAGTTTGGTATGGGGCGATTTGTGGTCATTTTATGTTGATGGCATGGTTTACTTATCGTTATATCATCAATTTTGAATTAAGAGATGTTTTTCCAACATATTTTATAGCATATGTAGGTATCGTGGTAGCGTCTGTTACAGCGCCTACTTTTAATCACCACAATTTAGGTGAATATATTTTCTGGTTTGGTTTCACTATGTATATGATATTATTTGCGCTCGTTACTATTCGTTATTGCAGTAAACATGCAATTGCTGAACCAGCTAAACCTTTATTTTGTATCTATACTGCACCAATGAGTTTAAGCTTAGCAGGATATCTTGCTTGTGTTGCTGATAAATCTTTAATCATGATTGTAATTATGCAGATATTAGCTCAAGGTTTATTTGTGGCAGTGCTTACACAGATGCCAAAACTTTTAAAATTAAAATTCTATCCTAGCTATGCAGCATTTACTTTCCCATTTGTTATTACTGCGATTGCACTTCGTCAGACTGTTAGTTATTTAAATGAAATCAATATAGCAGTACCTAGCATTTTAAATTATGTAGTAGGAGTAGAAACTATCTTAGCTACAGCGATTGTAACTTATGTGTTCATCAGATATTTGAAATTCTTACATGAACAAATGATTGTAAATATGGGGGATAGAGCAAAAACTGTTTTGGGTACTATAACTAATATTGTTAAATAATGAAGCCTTCAAAATTCTAAGAATATACCCTAATACTATTTAGGTTTAGATTTTATATCTAAACCTATTTTTTTATTTTTATGACAAAAATAAAAAGACAAGTATTTTACTTGTCTTTATGATATAATTCTTGGCATAGGGAATAAATTGATGTGTCATGCCTCTCTTTTAGGGAGGTGGTAAATATGACGAATTATGAAGTATTGTCTTTGATAATATCTTTATTAACGCTTATATTTACTATACTTTCTTATTTTAATTGATTTTAAAATAAAAAAGAAGCCATCTTGATGGACAGCCTCTTCTTCAACAATAACACTATAAGAAGAGGGCTGACATCGGCAAACATCAGTTTATTCTCTTCTTTGTTTATTATACTACAATGAATATGGCAAAACAAGTTGAATTAATTTAGATATTATATTAGGTATTATAATTGATTTGTTTTACCAAATGCGAGCGTAAAGCCCCTAAATTTATTTATGGGGATATAAGCTCGCTAAAAAACAATGATTCGATATCATTGTTTTTT
>NZ_KB899633.1:0-1691 GCF_000378365.1 Megamonas rupellensis DSM 19944
ATATGGAAGGTTGGGGCATCAACCTTCTTTGGAGAGATATAGTAAGACCTGCTATTTTAGTAGGCAAATATCGTTTGTATCCAAGAATCCCCTGCATTTAGGCATGGGGAGTATGTCAAAACACAATGTTATACCTCTTGTGAAAAGCGTTACCAAAGAGCGTATTATTGAAAATCTAAAAATAAATTTTACAATTAGTTGTGAAGATATGTATGCTATTGATAATATAACTACTTGTGGTGGCTCTTACAAAGATAGTGATAATATTAATTTTTAACTATATTAAATAAAAAACTGCACTTTAAGTGCAGTTTTTTTGATTTTAAAAATTCTTCAATCTCCATAAATTCATCATCTAAAAAATACACATATTTTCTTTAATTTAATTCATAAATTGACAATATTGTTAACACTAAGTATAATTATTAGCTATGTGTGTATTTATATAAGATATATGTACATAATAAATTCATCGAAAGGACTATTTTTATCTGTATGAACACTTCTTCTCAACACCAAAAATCAATGATTAATACTATAATTGATGGTATCGCTGGTATATTTTTACCCATTGTCAGTTTACTAAGTGCCGCTGGTATCTTAAAAGGTATTATTGCTGTATTAATTGCCACAGATGTATTAATTAAAGAAAGTGATAATTACCTTGTTTTAAATGCCATGGCTGACAGTCTATTTTACTTTTTACCCATGTTATTAGCCTATACATCAGCTAAAAAATTTGGGGCTAATCCCTTTACTGCTGTCGTTATTGCAGGTATTTTCCTTTATCCTTCACTAAATCATATCTTAGAATCTGGTCAAACTGTAGAATTCTTCCACATTCCTTTAAAAGGTGTTACATACCATTCTAGTGTTATCCCTATTATTTTAGCTTCAGCATTATTAACTTTTGTTGAAAAATTCTTAAATAAAATTTTCCCTGATATGGTAAAAGGGTTTTTGACACCTCTTTTGTGTATTATCTTTGTAGGATTTGTAACATTATTCTTATTTGGCCCTATTGGTATGGTTATAGGTGATTTTCTCGCTAATATCTATGAATATATCTATAATTTTTCCCCAATTATTTCAGGAGCTTTATTAGGCACAGTCATTCAACCAATGGTAATCTTTGGTTTCCACTGGAGTTTTATTTTAATCGGTATGAACAATATTGCTGTATTGGGTTCAGATACAGTCTTAGCCTTAATGGGACCTGCTGTATTTGCTCAAGCTGGTGCAGGACTTGCTGTATTCTTAAAAAGTAAAGATACGAAATTTAAATCCATTTGCGCATCTTCTATTTTATCAGCATTATTTGGTATCACTGAGCCAATTATGTTTGGTGTAAATTTACCTCGCAAAAAGCCTATGATAGCCGTATGCATCGGTGGTGGTATTGGTGGTGCTATCGCTGGTTATTCAGGCGCTAAAGCTATCGCTTTTGCCTTTCCTAGTCTAGCTTCTCTTCCTGTATTTTATGGCGATGGCTTTCTATTGTATATTTTAAGTGATATAATTGCTGCCGTTATTGCTTTCATCATCGCTTATTGTTTAAAATTTAAAGTTGATTTAGCAAAATAAAAAGATAGTACAAATTGATATGCACCCAAAATATTGGACATATTAATTAAGCTACTAATTGAGACTTAGTTCTGTATTCTACAGGACTAAGTCCTTTTAGTTTTATC
>NZ_KB899634.1:0-1523 GCF_000378365.1 Megamonas rupellensis DSM 19944
TGCTTTAACTTTAAATTCATTTGAATATTTAGTCATAAAAAAACTGCACCTCCAAAAGTTGTTTTGTGTCCAACTTTTGGGGTGCAGTTCATTTTTATAGGTAGTCTTTTTTTATCTCCAATCTATATTTTGAGCATTATTAACTTTTTTCTTTAATTTTTCTAATCTTGTAAGTGCTTCATTAAGAGTTACATCTTCTTTTGCAAAATGAAAACGAATTAAATTGTGTACATCTTCATGGAAAAAGCTAGAACCTGGCACAGCTGCCACTCCTACATTTGCTGTCATCCATTCAGCAAATTTATAATCATCTTTTACGCCAAATTCTGAAACATCCATAAGCACATAATATGCCCCTTGCGGTTCAGTAAATTGAAAGCCTAAATTTGCTAATCCTCCCACAAAAAGTTTCTTCATATGCGTATAATGATCTTGAAGTTCTTTATAATATGCATCTGGAAAATTTAAACCTACCACAGCTGCTTCCATAAGTGGTGCTGCTGCACCAACAGTTAAAAAGTCATGAACTTTTTTAACTCGATCAATGATATTTGGTGGAGCTATGACATATCCCAATCGCCAACCTGTAATAGAATACGTTTTGGAAAGTGAATTACATATGATTGTTCGTTCACGCATACCTGGTAATGTAGCCATATATACATGTTCATGAGGTTCATAAATAATATGTTCATATACTTCATCAGTAATAACATATGCATCATATTTAATTGCAAGTTCAGCAATATTTTCAAGTTCTTTACGTGTAAATACTTTTCCGCATGGATTTGACGGATTACAAAGAATAAGTGCTTTAGCACCGCTACAAAATGCTTCTTCTAATAAATTTACATCAAAATTAAAATCTGGTGGAACTAGCGGAATATATATAGGCTCTGCTCCGGAAAGAATTGTATCAGCTCCATAATTTTCGTAAAACGGAGAAAAAATTGCAACTTTATCTCCAGGATTTATAATTGACATCATAGAAGCCATCATCGCTTCTGTACTACCACAAGTAACAACAATCTCACTATCAGGATCGACTTTCATACCTGAAAAATGTTCATGTTTTCGTGCTAAAGCTTCACGAAAATTTTGTGCACCCCATGTAATTGCATATTGATGTGGCCCCATTTTTGCCACTTCAGCTAATCTATCTGTAATTTCTTTTGGTGGTGCAAAATCTGGAAAACCTTGTGAAAGATTAACTGCATCATATTTATTAGCAATACGTGTCATACATCTTATAACCGAATCACTAAAATTTGATGTACGCTTACTGAGTTCATACATACATATCTCTCCTCACTAATCAGTTAGAATGATAGTCCATTATTTTTTATAACTAGGATTATCCTTTAATATCTTAATATATAATATTCATTAATAAAAATAAAGAAAAAAAGCACTGAAATATTCAGTGCTTTTTTTCTTAACTGGCAACTTCCTATCCTCCCAGCACGTCTCCATGCAAGTACTTTCGGCCTCTAAATGCTTAACTACTGTGTTCGGTATGGGTA
>NZ_KB899635.1:0-1479 GCF_000378365.1 Megamonas rupellensis DSM 19944
AATTGCTTTAACTTTAAATTCATTTGAGTATTTAGTCATAAAAAAACTGCACCTCCAAAAGTTGTTTTTTGTCCAACTTTTGGGGTGCAGTTCAATGTTTTTATACTTTTTTTATTTTATAGATAAAGGGAGTTGCTATTTATGAAAAATAATCAAAAATTACTCCATACAAAGCTAATTATTTGTGACTATTGTATGGAGTAATAAAGTCACAATATATTGGCTTTGTTTCTTGATATATTATCAAGGGGGAGCCATAATGAAATATATTAATGCAAATGTGATATTACCAGAAAAACTAATAGAAGAAATACAAAAATATATTCAAGGTAAATATATTTATATTCCTATAAAAAAAGAAAATTATAAATCTTGGGGAGCAATTTCTGGAATAAAACAAGAATATAAAAATAGAAATAAAAAAATAAAAAATGATTATAAGCAAGGTTTTTCTATAGAAAATTTAGCGCAAAAATATTATTTATCTGTAGATACGATTAGAAAAATTTTATATACAAAATAAAAATAGAAGGTTCAGTTTAATAAATAAACTGAGCCTTTTATTTTTAGTAAAATTAATTCTGTATTATTCATGGTGTAGAATAAATAATTTCACTAGCATATTATGGATACATGAAAGCTATTTAAATATATTGATTTAAAGGAGTTTATATTTATGAGTTTAAATGATATATATCCTAGAAAAGATGATAAAACTACAATTTATTTAAAAAATGTGATAACAAAACAAGATATTATTGTAGGAGATTATACTATATATAATGATTTTGAAAGAAATCCTGAAGATTTTGAGAAAAATAATGTTTTATATCACTATCCTATAAATAATGAAAAATTAATCATAGGAAAATTTTGTTCTATAGCTTGTGGCGCTAAATTTTTATTTAACAGTGCTAATCATACATTAAAATCACTTTCAACATATCCTTTTGCACTTTTATTTGATGAATGGAACATGAATAAAAAAGATGTAGCATCTGGTTGGGATAATAAAGGAGATATTGTAATAGGTAATGATGTATGGATCGGTTACAAGGCAATAATTTTGGCAGGCGTAAAAATTGGTGATGGTGCAATTATTGGTACAGGAGCATTAGTAACAAAAGATGTTCCGGCTTATAGTATAGTTGGAGGTATTCCAGCAAAAATTATAAGAAAAAGATTTTCTGAAGATATTATTAATGAATTGAAAATTTTAAAATGGTGGGATTGGCCTAAGCAAAAAATAGCTCAAAACATAATAGCTATACAGTCTGGCGACATAAGTAAAATAAAATGAAATATTTTTATAAAAAAGTGTTGACAAAGACATAAAAAGTATATATAATAATTATCACGCTAATGAATGGCGTAACTCAAAAGAAGAAAATTGTTAAAATCAAAAAATAAATTAAAAAAAGTTCTTGACAAGATAAACTTCTTGAGTTAAGATATACAAGCTGACTTTTGAAGCCAGCA